>JAXJBE010000125.1:0-9697 GCA_036303125.1 Bacteroidaceae bacterium | reverse complement strand
GAAGAGACACAGAACATAGACGAACAAAACGCCCTACAACAAGACGAGCCAACACAAGAAGTTGGGCAAGAAGACAATAACACTTACAACGAGGGCGAAACCGATTATAACGGAGACAACTATGACAACAACACCAACGATTATAATGAAGACACAAACAGTTATAACGAAGGTGCCAACAACGAGAACAATAGCTTCGTACCCGAAGAACAGTTCGCAACATCTAACTATGGAGCAAACGACCAAATGGGAGAAGACCACTCTACTCTCATAGCTCGTCTCAAAGACAAGATGAACGCGCACAATGAGAACAACGAGCCCAAGCATAAGGAGATAGAAGACGGTATATGGGCAGGAGATCCTGGCGACGGTACCGACTTTATTACCGTGGTGGATCTTCCCATTGAAGATCAAGGGGCAGTGCCGAGCTACGATATGTTCGACAACCCAACTATGCCTATGCAGCAGCCAATGGTTCCAACATACAATCAGCCTATACAGCAACCAGAGGAAGAAGAGGAACATTTCGATTTCTCTGACATTATAACAGCAAACGGCGTACTGGAGATAATGCCCGACGGATATGGGTTCCTTCGCTCAAGCGACTACAACTATCTGTCGTCTCCTGACGATGTGTATGTGTCAGTACAGCAGATCAAACGCTACGGACTGAAGACGGGCGATGTTGTGATGTGTCATGTACGTCCACCACACGATGGAGAGAAATATTTCCCGCTCACCAGCATAGACAAGATAAACGGACGCAACCCGGCAGAGGTGAGAGACCGCATTGCTTTCGAGCACCTCACACCTCTCTTCCCTGATGCTAAGTTTAACCTCTGTGGAGACCGCAAGACAAACAACCTCTCCACACGTGTTGTCGACTTGTTCTCACCTATAGGCAAGGGACAGCGTGCGCTCATCGTTGCACAGCCTAAGACAGGTAAGACCATCTTGATGAAAGACATCGCTAACGCCATTGCAGCTAACCACCCCGAGGCATACCTCATGATGTTGCTTATAGACGAGCGACCGGAGGAGGTTACAGACATGGCGCGAACCGTAAACGCAGAGGTTATCGCTTCTACGTTTGACGAACCGGCAGAACGTCACGTCAAGATTGCTGGCATTGTGTTGGAGAAAGCAAAGCGCATGGTCGAGTGTGGACACGATGTGGTCATATTCCTCGACTCGATAACTCGTCTTGCCAGAGCTTACAACACCGTGTCACCAGCATCGGGCAAGGTGCTCACCGGTGGTGTTGATGCCAACGCCCTACAGAAACCGAAACGGTTCTTCGGTGCAGCTCGAAACATCGAAGGCGGCGGTTCTCTGACAATCATCGCTACTGCTCTTATCGACACAGGTTCTAAGATGGACGAGGTTATCTTTGAGGAGTTTAAGGGTACAGGTAACATGGAGTTACAGCTCGACCGCTCGCTGAGCAACAAGCGTATCTTCCCTGCTGTGAACCTGGTCGCTTCAAGCACACGACGCGACGACCTGCTACAAGACAAGACGGTGCTCGACCGCATGTGGATCTTACGCAAGTATATTTCAGACATGAACCCGATAGAGGCGATGAATTTCATACACGACCGTATGGTACACACACGCGACAACGACGAGTTTCTGCTGTCTATGAACAGCTAATAAGAATAAGAACAAGAACTTGTAAACACCAAAAAGGCGGGTCCTATAAATATCTTCATTTATAGGGCACGCCTTCTCTTCTTTAAACACAAATGTCATGGACGAATATATAGAAATAAAGGGCGCAAGGGTGAACAACCTCAAGAACGTGAGCTTGAAGATACCACGCAACAAATTGGTGGTCATAGCTGGAGTGTCGGGCTCAGGAAAGTCGTCTTTGGCCTTCGACACACTCTATGCTGAAGGACAACGAAGATATGTAGAGTCGCTGTCTTCATATGCAAGGCAGTTTTTAGGACGTCTGAGTAAGCCCGAGTGCGACTTTATAAAAGGCTTGCCCCCTGCCATTGCCATAGAACAGAAGGTCAATTCAAGGAACCCGCGAAGCACGGTGGGCACAAGCACAGAGATATATGAGTATCTTAGACTGCTCTTCGCACGAATAGGAAAAACATTCTCACCTATAAGTGGAGAGGAGGTAAAGGTAAACAACACCGAAGATTTGCTTAATTGCACGTTCAACTATTCGGACGGCACTAAGTTTGCCGTCCTTGCTCCGCTACATGTCATCGAAGGACGAACGCTGGCTAAGCAGCTGGAGATGGATCTGCAACAAGGCTATGCGCGTATATGGGCGAACGGAGAGTTTTTGCGCATTGACGATTTGCTTGAAGATCAGGCAAAAATAGACACTCTTGACCCACACGACATCTACTTGCTTATAGACCGCATGTCGGTGAGCCATGAAAAAGATAGCATATCACGACTGCTCGACTCTGCTGAGACAGCGTTCTTTGAGGGTGACGGTACTTGCCGATTGGTCTTCCTTCCATCAAACATCGTATATGATTTCTCTACTCGTTTCGAGGCCGACGGCATTGTGTTTGAGAAGCCTAGCGACAACATGTTCTCTTTTAACTCACCTCTCGGAGCATGTCCTGAGTGTGAGGGCTTCGGCATGGTTATGGGTATAGACGAGAAACTGGTCATTCCAAACACCTCCCTTAGTGTCTACGATGGCTGCGTGCAATGCTGGCATGGCGAGAAGATGGGAGAATGGAAAAATGAATTCTGCCGCAGAGCACCAAAAGATAAGTTTCCGATCTTTGAGCCTTACTATAACCTCACGCAGAAACAGAAGGACATGCTGTGGCATGGTCTACCGTCAGACCGCGAGAAGATAGGCATAGACAGGTTCTTTGAAATGGTTAAAGACAACCAATATAAGATTCAATATAGGGTTATGATGAGCCGCTATCGCGGACGCACAGTATGCCCTGTATGTCATGGCACACGTCTGAAGAAGGAAGCCACATGGGTAAAAGTGGGTGGAAAAAGCATCTGCGACCTTGTAGAGATGCCAATTAACAACCTTCAACAATGGTTTAAAGAGCTACAGCTGGACGAGCACGACAGCACCATAGCCAAGCGTCTGCTAACAGAGATAAATAACCGACTGGGCTTTATGGTGGAGGTAGGTTTGGGATATCTCACGCTTAACCGTCTATCCAACTCGCTCAGTGGCGGCGAGAGTCAGCGCATAAATCTTACCACATCACTTGGCAGCTCATTGGTTGGCTCACTATATGTGCTCGATGAGCCAAGCATCGGTCTGCATAGTAGAGATACAGACAGGCTCATACATGTTCTTAAAGAACTGCGCGACATTGGTAACACCGTGGTCGTGGTGGAACATGACGAAGACATTTTGCGGGCTGCCGACTGGTTAATAGACGTTGGCCCCGATGCAGGACGTATGGGAGGAGAAATTGTTTATGAAGGCTCACTGGACGATGTAGCAAAAGAAACCTCTCCAAAGAGCCACACCGTAAACTATCTTAACGGACATGAGCATATAAGCATGCCCTTGTCACGACGGGCCTGGAACCAAGCCATAGAGCTGAAAGGGGCACGAATGAACAACCTTAAAGGCATTGACGTAAAAATTCCTCTTAACATAATGACCGTTGTGACGGGTGTCAGCGGCTCAGGAAAGTCGTCTCTTATAAAGGGCATTCTTTACCCTGCCCTAAAACGCCGACTTGATGAGGTGGCAGAGATACCTGGTGAATACTCGTCAATGGAGGGTGATTGGCAAGCCATTCAGCATGTGGAGATGGTGGACCAAAACCCCATCGGCAAGAGCACACGCTCAAACCCCGCCACCTATGTAAAAGCTTACGATGCCATAAGACAGCTTTATGCTGACCAGCCTCTAGCTAAGCAGATGGGATCCACGGCACAATATTTCTCTTTCAATGCCGAGGGAGGACGATGCGAAGAGTGTAAAGGTGCAGGAGTGATAACCGTAGAGATGCAGTTTATGGCGGATCTTGTGCTCGAGTGTGAGGTGTGTCACGGCAAACGCTTTAAGAAAGACGTACTGGAGGTTATGTTCCATGGCAAAAACATTTATGACGTGTTAGAGATGACGGTATCTGAAGCTATTGAGTTCTTCAGCAAATATGAACAGAAGACTATAGTGGACCGACTGAGACCGCTTGAAGAGGTGGGACTGGGTTACATAAAACTAGGACAGAGCTCCTCAACGCTATCAGGAGGTGAGAACCAACGCGTAAAACTGGCCTATTTCATAGGACAGGAACGACAGACCCCTACCCTTTTCATCTTTGACGAGCCAACAACGGGTCTACATTTCCACGACATACAGCGTCTGCTGGCAGCCTTCAATGCTCTTATTAAAAGAGGACATACAGTCGTTATCATTGAACACAATCTCGACGTTGCTAAAAACGCCGACTATATAATTGACCTCGGACCTGAAGGCGGCAACAAAGGCGGCTACGTCGTATGCTGCGGCACACCGGAAGAGATATGCAATTGTGAAGAAAGCTACACAGCAAAATATCTGAAAGAGAAACTGGAGGAAAAACAGTAGGAAGAAGAGCCTAAAAGCTATCTTCAGCAAAGGAAACAAGTAAGACAGCATACAGAACAAGATGTATCTGTATGCTGTCTTTTTTATTTCTTGACCTTTCGGTTTTCGAGAAAGAAGCCCAGCTTATATAGTTTGAACAACAACAGACTCGGCTTTGACCCTGTAAGGTTACGCTTTTCTTTGTTCTTCATAATTCTATGCCACAATCTGAACAGAGACAAAGGGATATAACGACCAAGAGTAGTCACTTTTGTCTTAAGATTTGAGTAGCCTTCAAGATCTTGCTCAAAACGACAAAGGGTAAGGATAGCTTCTTCTGTCTTTTTCACGAACACAGAGTTTGACTCAAATTCATTTATAAGCACAGGGTTGTCTATATGTGTAACCTCGATACCACTCTCTGCAAGACGCTTGCCAAACAGAACATCCTCATAACCGTAAGCTTTAAAACGGGAATCGAATGGATGAGCCTCCATGATGTCGCGACGGGCATATAAATTACAAACGCTTATCTCTTGGTTGGGACGGAGCTGACGAAAAACCGCCCGGTGCGAAGGTTCTGCCTTCTTCTCATAAATATAGCGAAGGTTGCCTTTCAAATTTTCTGTATTAGCCTCGTTATCAACCATGGCAAAACCTTCACCACCTATACGCGTTCCACCATAAACAACTTCGGCGGTTGATGTAGCATATTTGTAGAGATAATTGTCATCACACAAGAAAAGGTCGCTGTCAATAAGTAGCACATAATCACCACGGCTTTCTGATATGAGCACATTTCTTATCTGAGCACGCCCCACATTTTGTTCCATCCTTAAATAGCGACAATGGAGCATGTCGCCGATGACACGGTTGGCGTCGATACAAGCAGCATCGGTAGAACAATCATCAGCAACAATTATCTCATAACTAAACGGTTTGTCTAATTTACCCCTAAGGGCATCGGCCTGACGCTGTAAGACTTGAACCAATGACACACAAACGTTGTTATAAGAAGGGAGAAGAATGGACAAATCTATATGGGTCATAGTCGTCGTTTTTTACTATTTCAGTTCATACACGCCTTGTGGGTTCTTGCGACGCAGAACCTCTACAAAACCATTATCAACCTTCATGCCACCTTTTAGCAAAATGTCTTGAACAGTCTTAAATGCAAGGTCTGGATGATTGTTCTCCTCGCTAAGGTGACAAAGCCACACATGCTTGAGACGTGGCTTAGCATTCTCCAAAACAGTCTGACCACACAAGCTGTTGTTCATGTGGCCCGTTCCACAGGTTATACGGCGTTTTAAATATTCAGGATAATTGCCACGCATAAGCATCTCAACATCATGATTGGCCTCTATAACCAGATAGTCGGAACTTGCCACCACTTGTTTCAGCTCGTCCGTAACATGTCCCACATCGGTCATTATGCTAAACACGATGCCCTCATGCTCCACCTGATAGCACACATTGTCGGTGCTATCGTGGGGCACATGCCATGCTGTAACAGTAAACTCACCGACCTGAAATTTCTCGCCTGTTTTTATATAATGCTTGTGCTCTGCTGCAATTTTCTTCTTCACACAGTAATTGCGATCTATGCCCGCATGAACGTTCTGGGTAGTATAGACCTCAAGCTTATAATCGTTACTGAGGCTTCCCACCGACTTAATGTGGTCTGCGTGGTCGTGAGTAATAAGAATATTATGAACCTTGCTCATGGACAATCCATACTGGTTAAAATATTTTTTAAGCGTACGAACTCCCACACCGGCATCAATAAACATTGCGTCGGTCTCTGTATAAATAAGATAGCAGTTACCACTGCTACTGCTTCCTAATGACAAAAATTTTAACATTGCTTTTTCAGGGTCGTATATCGACCTTTTTTATATTTATGTAATGGCGAAAGCCATCACATGCTTTGCCTTTTCACCTCACAACTCGATGTTGAATCGTAAGTAAGGTTCAAAATTACAAAATAATTGGCAAAATAACAAGCATATCCGTCTTTTTTGTGCGAAGACGAAGGCATGATGTCACCAAAAGCAGGTTTACATAGACAGAATAATTGTTGAAAACATGACATTAGCATCTCTGAAAGCAAGCTTTCGTAAGAAAGGCGTTAGTTTTTTTATCTTGACAAGCAAAAAATCGGTATTTTTGTTTATATTTGCAAACGCATCTGCACAACAGCAGAAGCCCTATAATATATGAATATACAGAACAAAACCATTATAATGGCAATAGCAACATTCATAACCATGTTGTTCTCGTGCCAAACCGACAAAAACGAAGAAGAAGCCGAAGCTGTTGCACTAAACTTTGCAACTAACTATTTCGGATGCCACTATATAGAGGCTTCACACCTATGCACACCTGAATCTGAGCAATGGATAAAGTTTGTTGCCACTAACGTTTCCGACTCAGACCTTGCCGTTCTCAATGCATCAGAAGCAACACCAACATACGAGGTTAATGACTTGTCTCTCGACAACGATTCCAACGCCACATGCACAATTACGGCACGCAACTATCTCATGATGCACGACATATGCACCAAAGGACATATAGCAGACGAGGGTTGCTACAAGCTGACGCTCACAAGACAAAACGGTAAGTGGCTCGTCAATCTCGATGGTGTGCCATGTGCAGAGGCACAATAAGCAACACATCTTCACGACCTTGGAACAGACTTTGAAACAAGGCGACTTTATCCTGTAAAGTTAATTGATATGTAGAAACAGCTGTAGCTCCTAAATGATTAGTTTCGCAAGTTTTTGATTCAAAACTTTCATGACCAAAGGACATAGCCGGATTTGGTGTGTTAATCATACAAAATCAAGGATATATGTTTGATTTTTACAAATCAATGTTTTCCCTTTAACTGGCATAATGAAAGGTTATCTTTAGAATGTAAGCTATTTTTGACCACTCAAATCAAACAAACTGCCTTGATTGTAAAAAATCAAGGCATAATCTTTGATTTAACAAATGAAAAGTATTATCTTTGCATCAGTAATCATCAAATTTAAAGTCTATGATAAAAGGTGTTATCACTGGAGATTTAGTAAACTCCACCAATATAGCTGCCAAATGGAGGCAAACAGTAGTAGATGCGTTGCATGTATGCGTTGAAGAATCCATTCCACTAACTCCAGTAAAGTTAGAGATATATCGGGGAGACAGTTTCCAAGTTGTTGTTGACAAACCAGAATATGCATTAGCCATAGCCATTGCACTTAGGGCAAAACTAAAAGCCGAAACCCCAGATGGACAAAAGCTGTGGGATGCAAGATTGGCCGTTGGTGTAGGTGATATATCTTTTGAAAACGACAATATAGTAACCAGTGATGGAGAAGCGTTCAGACTATCAGGTCATTCATTTGACCATATAGGGAAAAAAAGGCTGAGCATATCAACTCCATGGCCCGATTTTAATACCAACATAGAACTTGTCACTCGTTTTGCAGATGACTTAATTACATCATGGACAGCAAAACAAGCAAGGGTTGTATATCAATCAATGCTTTTTCCTAAACTTCAAAAGGATTTGGCAGAAGAATTAGATATGACAAGGCAAAACTTTAATTACCACTGGAGTTCTGCAAGAGGGCAGCTTATCTTGGACTACATTGAATATTTTAAATCGTTAATCTCAAAATACATAAGGTTGTAGTATGGAAACACTCATTATACTTATAAAGTTACTCTGTGCCCATTTATGTTCAGATTTCATACTGCAGACCGATAGAATCAATAGTGGAAAGCGCAAACCTGGCTTAAAAGGCATTAGTTATTTGATCCTTCACAGTATTACACATGCATGTATAGCATATATGTTGGTGGCAAATTGGTCATGCTGGCAAATTCCTGCCATAGTATTCATTAGCCATTTCATAATAGATTTGGTCAAGTGCAAGTGCTGCAAGGAATCGCTCTCAACATTTCTTGCAGACCAGTTTTTGCATATCGCAATTATTGTAGTATTATGGTTCTCATTGTATAAAGAAGGAATAGAGTTCTCATGTCTTAACGCCCTTTGTTCAGCAAAGGTTTGGTTGGCATTTATGGCATACATGTTAATGTTAAAACCTTCGTCAATTCTCTTGGGCTTGTTTCTCAAGCAATGGACACCACCCTCGTCTAACTCACAGAGTCTGCCAAAAGCAGGACAATGGATAGGCTATATAGAAAGAATATTGATTCTTACATTTGTCCTTGTGGGTAGTTTTGAGGGCGTTGGTTTCTTATTGGCAGCAAAGTCTGTATTTCGTTTTGGTGAGTTGAACAAAGCCAAGGAAATCCAAACAACTGAATATGTCCTAATAGGCACTTTTGCAAGTTTCACTATCGCCATCCTTACAGGAATAGCAATAACACACTTATATTTGTGATACCTTTATATAACATTGACTTATGTGATTGATAAGACAAACTTTTTTGCAAGAAAAAGCACGATAAAGTGAATTTCTTTGACATATTTATATTTAATAATGTTAAATCGGACTTTAAAATCATACTTTACCAGCAAAACAAAGTGGTTTCCGAGGTAAAAGTATTATCTTTGTAACGTCTATACCCATACCGAAAGCCCTGATGGGCAGAGGTTGGGCAGACATACATACGGTATAAGGCGTAACTGTACGCTTTGGTTTTGACGCAGTAAGAATCTGGCAGTTCGAGCAAAGTTGTCAAGAACAAAGCAACGGGAACGTCTCATGAGGTGTATTATATACAGCCCTCATTGGCTTCGAGCGATTTTGTCGTTCATTGTCAATAGTGCTTTCTATATACTTACACTGGCGTGGGGCTTTCGGCGTTGTATCAGCGTTGTACATTGAAAGACGATATTTCTTATTTGTTACCTACTTGATTATCAGCAGGTACAGGAAAGCTCAAACGTAAGCATCATTTTATTGGGTGACAAGAAAGAACCAACAAAATGAAAAACAAATCTTGTGCAACAAATTTTGCTACCCAACAACCATTTTCCCTGTTACTTTTACTTCAAGAACCATTTTTACTGGCGGAAAGAAAGAGAGCGACAACCCAATACTGCACATGGCACGATTGGGCTATCGCTCCGCAATTCGTTCAGTTCATCCAATCCATTAGTATATATATCCTAAGATGAATGAATTTATATTTGTGTATTGG
>JAXJBE010000124.1:0-13960 GCA_036303125.1 Bacteroidaceae bacterium | reverse complement strand
TCTGCGCACCGTCAACATGATATACAGAAGAGTCTTTGAATCTTTCGATACCCGTTTTGACAATCTCATGTATTGGGAGGTCGGCAAAGATGCGTTTGCCAGTGGGTATGAGTATTTGACAAGAGCCGTGTCATTGCTTCAGCAGCAATGACACGGCTCTTTGCGTTTAAGCAGGTCGGTAAGTGTTCGAGATTATCTTACATTAACATTGTAAGTGTCTTCTTATACTTATGACATGCCCCTTTCATCTATTTCACCACCACAAATCCACCTTGGTCTGCCATGGTCACAGTCAGCGCGCCTGCCTTCTTGACCTTGAGCTGCTGCAGCTGCGGCTCGTTGCCGTCCTTGAGATTGTCGCTGTATAGCCGGATGACGTCACCCTTGGAAAGCATAGGTAGCTGGAGCTTGAGGGTGAGAGGCTTGCCTGTGGCATTGTTGCCAGCAATGTACCACTTGTCACCGCTACGGCGCGCAAGGACGACATACTGTCCAGGATAGCCGTCGATGAAGACTGTCTCATCCCAAAGTGTTGGCACCTCACGAAGGAAGTCCATGCTGACGGTTGGGGCGGGAGCTCCCTTCTCAGATGGCTTCATGCTCTTTGTCTGCTCTGTGGGCAAATTCTCGGGAGTGATGGCAAAGTTCTGGATTGGGTTCTGGAAGAGGACACAAGTAGCGAGCTCATGACAATCGGTAGTGCGACGTGTGACGCCTCCTGTATTGCCGCGGTTGAGATGGCGGTTCATGAAACATCCGCCAAACTCCATGCAGCCAATGGCATTGCGGATGAAAGGATGTGTAGCAGCGTCTTTCGCCTCCTTGTCAGCCGCATGCTGCGTGAAATAGATGTTCTCCGACGCAAGGACAGCCTCGCTGCCCACATAGTTGGGGTACATTCGCTCCCAGCCGCGAGGTATGGTGCAACCATGGAAGATGACCATAAGCCCATACTCATTGGCATCAGAGAGGATGGCTTCATAGAGGCGCATGGTCTCTTGCTTGTCACCTCCGAAGAAATCGACCTTGATGCCCTTCACTCCAATCTTCTGCATCCATTTCATCACCTTCTTGCGCTCGATTGGATTGTCCATCTTGTTGATAGGGCCTTGTTCTATATCATTCCAATAGCCGCTGGAACTCCACCAGAGGAACACATTGACCCCCATGCCCTGAATGGTCTTGACCAGTCTTTCCATGTTGTCATAGCCAATGTTATTGTCCCACCAGTTGTCAATGAGCGTATACTCGTAGCCCATAGCCTTGGCGAGTTTGGCATATTCCAGCAGATCTTTTTCATTGATGGAGTTATCTTGCCATACAATCCAAGACCATGTGCCTTTGCCATACTTATATTGCTGAGATGCTTCGTAGCGTGGTTCCACATAGTCCCACGGGATGGTAGTCTCCACTATAGGCTTGAGTTCAGCTGCCACAGTGAGAGTGCGCCAGGGGGTGGAGCCCGCAAGCTTCATGGCTGGTTCGACAGTGCCATTGCCACCATTTTCTTCCGCCATAGGGAACTCAATGGTGTAGAGTCCGTCACCCTTCATGTCTGAGAGACGAGATGCGCAGTAGCGGCTGTCCACGTCTGTCTCGCTGACGAGCACCCATCCGTTCTCGCCCACCTTGAAGAGGGCTGGGAATGTATAACCATGACCATATTGGCTCTTGGTCGTCATTGGCTCATCATACTTATATTCCTCTTCGTATGACGGTTTTGTGCCCTTCCACCCTATCATGGCATCGCTCTGCGGAGTGAGGAATGTAGTAGTCTGGTTTGGGAAATCAAAGCCTGTGGCTTCCTTCATGATGCGGATGGAGTATTTCTTTCCGTTAGCCTTGCTCTTGTGGTTTGGGATGGTATAGCGGAAGGCTATGTCATTGTTGCTGACACGGAAGTCGACATCGTATGGGTTGCCATCACGATTCTTCAGGGTGACCACAAGCTGGTTAGCATCAACATGGACAGTGCTGCGCTTGCTTGCACGCAGGTCGTAGTTGTATTCGAGATGTGCATCTCGCTTGGAGACGAAAGTGATTCCTGTGGCGAAGTCGCCATTGTCGGCGACGAAACCGAGAGGACTGTCGTCAAGCATCTGCTTGCCATCATACTTGACTTGATAGACGGGTTTGCCGTCCTTTACATCAACAGAAAGGGCAAGTTTGCCGTCGGGACTGCTGATGGTGGCCACCTGAGCGTTCATCACAAGCGACGCAAACAGGGCTGGTACAAATAGCAAAGGTCTGTAGTTGTTCATTGTCAGAAATTTATTCATTTGTTATTCTTTATCTGCTAATCTATCTCTCCATTCCATGAGCGCCTTTTCCGTAATGGCTATAGCCTCATCCATAGAGCATTCGAGTCGTCCTCCAGATGCGTTCTTGTGACCACCGCCGTTGTAGTACTGGGCGCAAAACTCATTGCACGGGAAGTCGTCGACCGAACGTGTTGATACGAGTATGAGGGGTTTCTCCGTATCCTCTCTGAGACTGATGCTGAGTTTATGCCCTTTTATCTGGAGAGGCATATTGACAATTCCCTCCATGTCACCCTTGATATAATTGAAACGTGAAAGTTCTTCGCGGGTGATAGAGAAATAGGAGGCATGGAGCTCGGGAAAAGTCTTCAACTTCTCGTAGAGTATGTAACCGAGAAATTTGACACGGTCTGGCGAGAAGTTGTTCTGTATGCGGCGGTTGATGGCATCCTTGTCTATACCCTTACGGATCAGTTCGCTGAGGATAATGAAGATATCGGGGTCATTGCTGTTGTAGGAGAAAAAGCCAGTGTCGGTGGCAAGTCCAACATAAAGAGCCTCTGCCCCAGCGAAGGTGAGAGAGTCAAGTCCGCCGATTGACTTGATGACGCGGAAGACAAGTTCACATGTGCTTGATGCCTCCGGACGAGAGATGATGATGTCGCCAAGCGACTTGTCTGGGCGCAGATGATGGTCGATGAGAATTTTCCTGCATCGAGCGCTCGTGATAGGCACTTGCAGTTCATCCATGCGACTCAAGTCATTGAAGTCAAGGCAACAGATGAGGTCGGCCTTGGATATGACGACATTGGCGTGACTCTTCTGCCTCTCGTAAATAAGCACCTTGTCCAAATCCTTCATCCAGCGAAGGAAATCAGGGTAGAGGTTGGGCACTATGACTGTGACATGCTTCCCTTTGCGAGTGAGATACTCATAGAGTCCGAGCGATGAGCCCATAGCGTCTCCATCAGGTCCCGTATGGCATACTATTACTACATTGCGACATTCTTGGAAGTATTTCTTCAGAGCCGCTGATTCTTGTGGCGTGATTTTCTGCTTTAACATTTAGGTTCTTTAAAGTGCGATTTGACTCCGTCATAACAGAATCATCAAGTTAGTTTCGATGCAAAGATAACACATTTGTGGCAAACTGACAAATCTTCGTTATCTAAATGTCAAAAAAGACACAGAAGAGTTTTCTGCATCAATCCTTTTCATTGACAAATGAAAGTTAAAAGTGAATTTTCTTTTGTAGTTCTTCGATTATTAGTATCTTTGCAACCTCGTAAGGTCAACTCATGCCAACAGAGCGGCTCCCCCCACCGAGCTGCTATCACACATTCTCACAAAAAAAATGGATTATATAAACAACAAGAAAATGCCACAAGACAATAATTCTTTTTCAGCAAGCACTTCAGCTGAAGACAAAGCTCTGCACGAAGAGAGCAAGAAAGCCCGCAAAAATTACACAGGGATGATTATCCTTGGCATCGCCGTCATCCTGCTCGCCGCAGGGGTTGCCTGGCTTGCCTACCAGCTCGTGGACAAACAGAAGGAAAACGAGGAACTGCTCGAACTGGCCGAGCTGGAGAAGCAAGAAATGGCCACGCAGTACAAGGACTTCGATGCTCAATACGAGATGCTCCAAAGCCAGCTCAGCAACGACAGCCTCATAGCTCAGATAGAACAGGAGCGCAGGCACACACAGCAGCTGCTCGAAGAATTGGAGAACACGAAGGCTACCAATGCTGTGGAGATAAAAAGGCTGAAGGCCGAGATAGCTTCGCTGAGGAAGGTGCTGCAAAGCTACATCATGCAGGTGGACTCGCTCAATCGCCTCAATCAGTCGCTGACTGAAGAAAACACGCAGATGAAGCAGCAGGTGTCACAGGCCAACACACAGATAAGCACCCTCTCCAACGAGCGTAACGTGCTGCGCAACAAGGTGGACATTGCCGCTCAGCTGGACGCCACAGGATTCTGGGTGACACCAAAGAACAAGAGAAGCAAAGACACGGAAAAAGTGAAGGATGTAAAGAAGTTCGCTTTCGGATTCACCATCGTGAAGAATGTCACAGCTTCCAACGGAGAGCGCATCGTCTATGCTCGCATCCTCAAGCCTGACAACACGGTAATGGGCAAGAAAGGCACCTTCAAATACGAGAACACCGCTCTCGAGTATACTGAAAAGAAATATATTGAATATACGGGAGAAGAAATCAAGGTGACGATGTACAGCGACGTGACAGAATTTCTTGAAGCTGGCACCTACAAGCTCTTCGTCTTCTGTGACAATCAGATGATAGGAGAGACTTCATTCATCTTAAAGTAATCCGGAGGAAGTCTTGAAGCAACCAAAGGAAACAATAATGACCAAGACACTCCCGATAAAAACAAGAATACAATTTACAGAACAGCATTATGGCAATAGTATCACCATCACTCCTGTCGGCAGACTTCACACGTCTCGACAAGGATATAGACATGATCAACCGCAGCGAAGCGGACTGGCTCCACCTTGATGTGATGGACGGTGTGTTCGTGCCAAACATCAGCTTCGGCTTCCCCGTGCTAAAGGGAGTGGCGAAGATATGCAAGAAGAAACTGGATGTACATCTGATGATAGTGGATCCGGGCAAATTCACCAAAGAGGTGAAGGAATTGGGAGCCTACATGATGAATGTCCACTATGAGGCGTGCCCGCACCTCCACCGCACCATACAACAAATACACAACGCTGACATGAAAGCAGGCGTAACACTCAACCCCCACACCCCAGTGAGCGTGCTGGAAGACGTCATCCAGGATTTGGACATGGTGCTCCTGATGACTGTCAACCCGGGGTTCGGCGGACAGAAGTTTATCGAGCACTCCATAGAAAAGGTGAAGAAACTGAAGACCCTCATACAAGAGACTGGAAGCAAGGCACTCATACAAGTGGACGGAGGTGTGAACGCAGAAACAGGCAAGCGGCTCGTGGAAGCCGGCACCGATGTGCTGGTGGCTGGCAGTTATGTCTTCGGCGCAAAAGACCCAGAGAGCCGAATCAGCCTGTTGAAAGGACTCTAAGCCTCAGCCACCGTGAATTGGCGCAACTACCCGCTGCTGCTTCCTGCCATCTGCCTCACCGCAGGCATCGCTCTGGCAGAAGCGCACATCGAAAGGATGAACTCCTTATGGCTCCTGAGCGGATGCGGCATAGCCGTAATAGGAATGTTAGTATGCCTGGTCAACATGCCTACATCGATAAGTCCGCCGCAAAAGTTGCGCCTATGGGGATTCGGCATGGCAAGTTCAGCACTCTTCCTCCTTGCCGGCATGGCTCTATACACATGCCGAAGCATGGAGACCATCAGACTTGCGCCACGCGACTCCTCCGCATGCCGAGGCATCATCACTTCTGAAGCCAAGGAGAAGGCACGGTCATGGGCGATGCACATGACGCTGGACAACGGCGCACATATCATCATCTACATAGGCAAAAGCAAGACTGACCCTATCAGGCAGGAGGCAAAGCTGAAAGCCCTGTCTGAAGGAGACTCCATAACGGCGCTGCTCAAGCATGTCACTCTCACGAACACCCGCGGCGATGACTTTGACAGCTACAGGCGCAGACTGATGAACAGAGGGATATGCGCAACAGCATACGTGCCACCTGACAAGTGGAGAGGCAAAACGATCCCAAGCTGCCGTTCACAAGCTCCATCGAGACACGTCCTGCAAGCCGCCCTGCACAGCATCTACGAGGACAGATTTATAGACGGAGAGGCTGGCAGCACTATCGAAGCCATGACCATCGGACGCACAGCCGACATAGGGAAACGCACTCGCCTGGCATACTCCCGGGCAGGAGCAAGCCATCTGCTGGCTCTCTCTGGGTTCCATGTTGGAATAGTCGTGATGATGCTCTCACTGTTGCTGCGCATCATGCCAGACAGCAGCCTGGCCAATCGGCTGATGAACGTGGCCATCGTAGCTGCCATCTGGTGCTACGCCTATATAGCAGGCATGTCGCCCTCCCTCATACGAGCGACAATAGCATGCAGCCTCGTCACACTGGCTCACATGACCAGGAGGCATGTCCTGCCCATCAATATATGCCTGCTGTCTCTTATGACAATGCTATGCATCGCCCCGACAGACTTGTTCAATATGGGATTTCAGCTGTCATACCTCTCCGTGATAGGCATCTGTGTGGCATCAAGAACAATGGAGGGCAAGTGGGGACACATGAATGCGTGGCTCAAGATGCTAATCAGCTCAACCGCCATATCCGTCGTATGCACTCTCATGACAGCCCCAGTCGTGGCATATCATTTCGGCAGCGTGCCTGCGCTCTCGGTGCTGACCAACATCTTGTCTGTAGCTTTCGTCTATGTGATAGTCTGCGGCAGCGCCCTTTGGTGGGCCACTCTATGGATTGACCCTGTCAACAGCGCGCTGGGCTGTCTGCTGACCAAAGCAGCTACAATGATGAACGACATGATGGAATGGATCTCAAGCCTTCCTTTTGCCTCCATCACATTCAGCCCAGACGTGACCACAATATGTATATACTATTTGATTCTTACGATATTTGCATCGAAGATATTAAACGAGGGATGGCACAGACGGAATTGGAAATTGTTTCGCAAAGAATCCTAAACATGTAAGATTATTTAAGAACACAACATATCACATTACAAAAAAGCCTCAAATAACACACTGTATGAAAAGAGAAGAACAATGGGACAAAAACTACGATGAAATCATCAAGTTCATGCTCGAAAACAAGAGACGTCCTTCTAAGCACAAACCAGAGGACAGCAAGATGCTCAACTGGATCAAGTACACGAAGAAAACTATTGCGAAGAACAAGATTTCAGAGAGCAGACTTGCGAAATTCAAGTTACTGATGGAACTGGCAGAGCGATTCCGCCGCAAGAACCAGCACGCATACCTTGTTCCTATCGAAGAAGATGATAAGGAACAGGATGATGACAGGTCTCAGCAGAATTAGCGAAGGAAACATGCAGCATCTGGAATGCGCAGAAAATGTAACAACAGCAAAGGAGCTATCCCTCATTCGGGACAGCTCTTTTTTTCAGTATCTAAGCTGATGTTAATATGCTGCATGACGAACTTTGTAGCCGGAATAATCAGGAATGAGACAGAAATCATTAGAGAATAACCTTTCCACCTTCATTCCACCAACTCCTTGAACGTGTGTTTACCCTTAGCATAATACTCCCACAGGAGAAGGAACTCCATGCGCTGAGGCACACGCTCGTTCACACGCAACTGCTGCACGTGACGGCGGTCTCGGTCATAGTCGTTCTTAATCTCTCCAAACTCCTTCCTGGCCCGGAAGACCGCCATGAAGTTCTGGAAGTCCAGCTTGACGAGAAACTGAATGGCTGCGATGAAGTCGAGGACTGTGCGCACACGCATGACATGCTTTAGCTCGTCATCAGGCAAATTCTTGTAAAGCATAAGCAGATTGTTGCGGAAGTTGAGGAAAGTCTTGCGCGGATTACCCTGATTGAGAGTCGCGCCTCCAAGATGATAAGCCACGCTGTCAGAGACGCAGACTATGGACTTGCCCATGGTGCGAAGTCGCCAGCAAAGGTCTATCTCTTCCATGTGAGCAAAGAAGCGCGCGTCAAGGCCCCCGCTCTCGCGCCAGTCAGAAGCGCGCACCATAAGAGCAGCTCCAGTGGCCCACATCAGGGGAATGATGTCGTCATACTGTCCTTCATCCCTTTCGATGGTGCCAAGCACCCGTCCTCGGCAGAATGGATAACCGTATTTGTCCATATATCCACCTGCCCCACCCGCATACTCGAAACAGTCAGGCTCCAGCAGAGAGAGGAGCTTGGGCTGGCAAGCGGCACACTCAGGATGAGCGTCCATATAACGTATCATAGGTTCATCCCATCGCTGCTGCCTTATCTCCACATCAGAGTTGAGAAGCAGGAAATACTCGTAGCCTGACAGTTGAGCCAAAGCGCGGTTGTAGCCCTCGGCAAACCCGAAGTTCTGCTCAAGAATGATGTTCCTCACCTGCGGAAACTCTGTGAGAAGCATGCTGACGCTTCCGTCGATAGAAGCGTTGTCAGCAACGATGACATCGCCCACGCTGTTCTCCAAGACCGTGGGCAGATACTGGCGGAGCATCTTTGCTCCGTTCCAGTTGAGTATTACTATAGCAAGCTTGCGCATAAAGCATCTCCCTCCTTATTGAATTCCTCCAGTCGGACTCTGACTATTTGATTGTCGAGCGAAGGCGTGTTGGGCACCTCAACTCTGATGTAGTTATCTGTGAACCCGTTCATCACGGGCTTGCGGGCTGAGGCATGCTCAAGAAGCACCTCGCGCTCCGTGCCGATGAAGCGCGAATAAAAGTCTCTGACCTTTGCCGCAGAGAGAGCGATAACCTTCTGGCTGCGCTCATGTTTCTCCTGACGAGAGACGACATGAGGTATGTCAAGAGCCTTTGTGCCCGGACGCTCAGAATAAGAGAAGACGTGATACTGAGACACATCAACGCTCTGCATGAAGTCATAAGAGGCTTGGAAGCATTCAGCCGTCTCACCTCTCACTCCCACTATGACATCGACCCCGATGAAGGCATCAGGCATGACACGACGTATCTTCTCTATCTTGCTGCGGAAGAGGGCTGTGTCGTAGTGGCGGTGCATAAGCCTGAGCACTTCGTCACTGCCGCTCTGTAGAGGTATGTGGAAATGGGGCATGAAAGCACGGGACTGGGCGCAGTAGTCGATGATTTCATCAGTGAGGAGGTTGGGCTCAATGCTGGATATGCGGAAACGCTCTATGCCTTCAACAGCATCAAGAGCCTTGACGAGATCAAAGAAGTTCTCTCCCGTAGTGTGGCCGAAATCACCGATATTGACACCCGTGATGACAATCTCCTTGCCTCCTTCCTCCGCCACTCGTCGAGCCTGCTCCACCATAGAGGCTATGCTGCCGTTGCGACTGCGGCCACGAGCTATGGGGATGGTGCAATAGGTGCAGTAGTAGTTGCAGCCGTCCTGCACCTTGAGGAAATAGCGAGTGCGGTCGCCGCGTGAACAGCTTGGCACGAAAGTCTTTATGTCGGCCGTGCGCACAGTATAAGCACCTGTCATCCGCTCCAGTATGGCTGGTATGATCATTCCCTTCTGTTCGCTGCCGAGGACAAGGTCTACTCCCTGTGTCCCTATTATCTCTTGAGGCTTGAGCTGGGCATAACATCCTGTGACCACCACAAAGGCTCCAGGATGCTGCTTGACGAGACGGTGGATGGCCTGGCGGCATTTATGGTCAGCCATGTCGGTGACGCTGCATGTGTTGACTATGCAGATGTCAGCCACCTCACCCTTCTGCGCCTTCTTCACTCCGCAACGCATGAGCTCTTGAGCCACACTGCTGGTCTCAGCAAAATTGAGCTTGCATCCAAGAGTGAAATACACTGCCTTCTTGTCTTGTAAAATGCTTGAATCTATCATAAATAAGAATATCTCGGTACAAAGGTACATAATTTTTCAGAGACTATATTGATTATCACAAAAAAACATCACGCCATGGATAATAAAGGCATATTTCATTCGTTATAATCCATGAGGACATGTGAGAACAGCGGCATCAACGAGGAACCTCACGGATTGTCCCCAAAACGGAATTTATCAACACATCTACACGCAACTTGAATAACACCCAAATACATACTGCTTATGAATGATTCTACCCCATCAGACAACAGACCGACAAAGACAAATGACAACAGATCAACAAAGGCTGACTATCTGAAGACAAAGCTCATCCGGCCTTCAAAAGACACAGTCTTCTTTCTTCAGATGTTCGCCAGAACATACAAGCCCACATCTTTAGCTGCAGCATACTAATCAGTAAACTATTGGAAACAAACAATATATTATCCATATTGGCAGCCACCGACTGCGCCAAAGACTTAGCCAAGCAGCTTAAAGACGACAAGAAGAACAGCATCAAAGCCGATGGACTATGTGGTTCATCGGCTATGATGCTGTTGGCTGCTCTTTCTCTGAACAAAATCAAAGAAAAAGTAGTGCTCATCATCATGAACGATGCTGACGAGGCTGGCTACGCCTATCACGACCTGACACAGACAGCAGGCGAAGACAGGGTGCTCTTCTTCCCTTCATCATATCGCAGAGCCATCAAATACAATCAGAAGGATGCCGCCAACATGATACTGCGCACCGAGGTGCTCACGCGCGTCCATGCCTTGCAGACAGACGGCACTCCTCTCTTCATTGTCACCTACCCTGACGCACTGGCCGAGAGGGTCATGTCAGAGAAACAGCTGGAAGGCAGCACCATCGACATTCTCGTGGGCAACTCGTATGATGTCATGCAGCTGGAGAAAGACATCATATCACTGGGATTCTGCAAGACGGACTATGTCTACGAGCCAGGACAATTCGCCCTGCGCGGCAGCATCCTCGACGTCTTCTCCTTCTCTGCCGACCAGCCCTACCGCATCGACTTTTTCGGCGACGAGGTGGACAGCATACGCACCTTCGACATACAGAGCCAGCTGTCGGAAAAGAAAGTGGAGCAGATGACTGTGGTGGCGGAGATGGCGACAGAAGCCGCGGAATACATCTCCTTCCTTGAGTTTCTGCCGCACAGCACGCTGACAGTGACAAAGAGCCTGACATACGTATGCGACCGCATAGCCATCATCCACAATGAGGGCTTCTCCCTGCAAGCCAAGGTGGAAGCGGACGCCAAGGAAGACGAACTCTTCAGCAACTTCATCATCGACACTGAAGACTTTGTCCGACAGATATCAGCATTCCGCCATCTCGAAATCAAGTCCAACGCAACGGACAACAACGACAGCGTCCACTTCCACACAGAGGCCCAACCGCTCTTCCACAAGAACTTCGACCTCGTCTCCGCCGAATGCCACAGACTCACCAGCAGCGGATATACCATCTGCATCTTCGCCGACAGCGAGAAGCAAATCAAACGACTGCAGAGCATCTTCGAAGAGATGGCGCAGACGGAAGTTGACCACATCCATTTCTCCCCGGTCAACCACTCCATCCATGAGGGATTCATTGACCACGACACCCGCAGAGCCTTCTTCACCGACCATCAGATATTCGACCGCTTTCACAAATACAACCTCAAGAGCGACAAGGCGCGCAACGGCAAAGTGGCTCTGACGCTGAAGGAGCTGCAGCAGTTCGACATCGGCGACTATGTGGTGCATATAGACCACGGCATCGGACGCTTCGGCGGACTGGTGAGAGTGCCGCAAGGGGATGTCATGCAGGAGATGATAAAAATCATCTACCGCAACGACGACACGGTATACGTCTCCATACATGCACTCCACAAGGTGTCTAAATACAAAGGCAAGGAAGGTGAAGCACCCACGCTGAACAAGATTGGCGGCGGCGCATGGGAGCGCATGAAGGAGAAGGTGAAGAACAAGGTGAAGGACATCGCCCGCGACCTCATACTCCTCTACGCCAAGCGCAAAAAGGAAAAGGGCTACGCCTACAGCCGTGACGGATTCATGCAGCACGAGCTGGAAGCAAGCTTCGCCTACGAAGACACCCCCGACCAGTTCAAGGCCACACAAGACGTCAAGGCAGACATGGAACAGTCCAGACCCATGGACCGGCTGGTGTGCGGCGACGTAGGTTTCGGCAAGACAGAGGTGGCCATACGGGCAGCCTTCAAGGCAGCATGCGACGGCAAGCAAGTGGCCGTGCTTGTGCCCACCACGGTACTGGCCTACCAGCACTTCCAAAACTTCAGCTCGCGTCTGAAGAACTTCCCCGTGCGCATCGAGTATCTCACACGCGCCCGCAGCCCCAAGGCTCTCAAGCAGGTGCTGGACGACCTGAAAGAAGGCAAGGTGAACATCATCATAGGCACTCACAAGCTCATCGGCAAGCAGGTGAAGTTCAAAGACCTCGGACTGCTCATCATCGATGAGGAACAGAAGTTTGGCGTGGCTATCAAAGAGAAGCTGCGCGCTATGAAAGTCAACGTGGACACTCTGACCATGACCGCGACACCCATCCCGCGCACACTCCAGTTCTCCCTCCTCGGCGCACGCGACCTGTCCATCATCCAGACACCTCCCCCCAACCGCTACCCCATACAGACCGAGATACACACCTTCTCGCCCGAGCTCTTCGCCGAAGCCATCAACTTCGAAATGAGCCGCAACGGGCAGGTATTCATCGTCAACAACAAGATAAGCAACCTGCAGGACCTGGCAGACATGATTCACCGGCAAATACCCGACGCACGCATCTGCATCGGGCATGGACAGATGAACCCTCAGGAACTGGAGAAGATAATCCTCGACTTCATGAACTACGACTACGATGTCATGATCTCCACCACCATCGTGGAGAACGGCATCGACGTGCCCAATGCCAACACCATCATCATCAACAGCGCGCAGCACTATGGACTCTCAGACATCCACCAGATGAGAGGACGTGTGGGACGAGGCAACAGGAAGGCCTTCTGCTATCTCATAGCGCCACCTCTCGCCGCCCTGAATGACACCACACGCCGTAGGCTGCAAGCTGTGGAGCAATTCAGCAACCTCGGCAGCGGCATACACATAGCCATGCAAGACCTCGACATAAGAGGAGCAGGCAACATGCTGGGAGCAGAGCAGAGCGGATTCATCACCGACCTGGGATATGAGACATACCAAAAGATACTCAACGAAGCCGTGGCCGAACTCAAAGACTCGGAGTTCACCGAACTCTTCGCCGACGAGGATAAGGACTCGCAAGGACTAATCAGCGGAGAGAAGTTTGTCACGGAGAGCAACGTGGAGAGCGACATCCAAGCCTTCTTCCCCGAGGAATATGTGCCCAACAGCGGCGAACGCATGTCACTCTACCGCGAACTGGACTCCCTCTCCCTTCCGCAGCAGCTCGACGACTACCGCCGCCGGCTCATCGACCGCTTCGGCCCCATACCAGACGTGGGCGAGTCGCTCATCTCTGTCATGCCACTCAAGTGGAGCGCACGCCGTCTGGGCATAGAGAAGGTTGTGCTGAAGCAGAGACGCATGATACTATACTTCACCCTGGAGCCCCAATACTTCAACAGCCTCGCCTTCGGCAAAGTGATAGACTTCATCAGCCACAACTCCAGGCGATGCACTCTCCGCGATGCTGAGCGCAAATCTCTCGTCATAAAGGACGTGCTCTCCATCCGCGAAGCAACAGACATACTGCAGTCCATCGAGGCGAAAAGAGGATAGGCAGTTTGCGACGCACACGCAATTCAACACGGGCACGTCATTTTCCGCTAAGCCCAACACCCCTTGGGAGCAGGCTCCCGAGGGGCTGGGAGCTTACTCCCAAGGGGTTGTGAGCCTGCTCATTCGGGGTGTTGAGCCTGCTCGATTGAACTGTTGGGCTTGGCCTATTGAAATGTTGGACAGGAGAGACGTTTGAAATCACCAAAACAGCCTGTTCGACCGAAATATCAGACTGGTTGTTAAGATATCGCAAACTGGTTGTTTACATGTCATAAACAAGGGGTTTACGACACGTAAACAAGGGGGTAACGTTTTTTAACCATTGCCGCCTCGTCCTGCGACAATACAAAAAAACGGGTCAGCGGATATCTCTGGTTGGTGATGCATGAATAATCAAGTGCGTCCCGGATGACAAGATATGCAT
>JAXJBE010000123.1:0-13778 GCA_036303125.1 Bacteroidaceae bacterium | reverse complement strand
GAGGGTCACACCCCTCCACAAATATAACACGCATGTGAACAGTGAGCATGTTGACGATGCGCATGTTTGGTGGTGCGTGTTTAAATGCGGTCGGCTGAAGCGATGCATCGATTGTATCTAATGGCACTTCGGGGCAAAGGGCCTTGTGCTGAACAACCCTTTCAGGGTTAGAAACATGGCACGCTAAGACGGGACAAAAAGACAGGGTCAAAGACCCTGCCCTGTAAATAGCCCTTCCAGGGCTGGCCATTCGGAATGCATGGCTGATCATCCAGAACATCTTGCCATCTGGGACGCACTTGATTATTTATGCATCACCAACCAGAGATATCGGAAGCCAACTTCAACGGGCAATTTAAGATATAATCCACATCATGACACGGCAAAGCCGTACAAACGTGCCCCACACGCCAACACCTCTCAAAGTCTCATATAAGTCACTTACATTTGCATATTTTAGCCCAAAACATTATTTCTTATGCCAATTCTCACATTTCAGACCAATATTCTTGCATAAGATGTTCGTAATACAGACAAATTTCTATAACTTTGTAGTCAGCAAGCATTAGCCATGTTATCTTTTGTTATCATGACTGCTTTATATAAAGTCTCATGATATCTATGATGTTACATGACAAGTTTGGTGTTTGACTCACATTCCTGAGGAAAGCACAATATAACTTTGGGAATAATTTCTTGTTGTTCAAGGACTGTCATAACACAAATAAACCGAATTGCGAGAACAAGGATTAAACAACTAAAAGCGAAGCAACATGAAAAACAATGATTTCATTAAGCCAGAAGACCAAAGGAAACCTGTTTACCTTGGCTTGGCAAGAACCGAAAAAGCAGCGAGAGCAGTGCCAAGTTCACTTAGACACCGCCGAGTCGTAATTGAGGATAATAAATCAAATTGCACTTTTAAGAACATTAAAATAGCGTTTTCTTTTACAATCATGTCCGTATGCGCATTGCCAACTTTTTCACAGACAGAAAGTGACGTGCTTATTTTTGAATATGATGAGAATGGAGCGATTGTCTGTGAAGAGCACATAAGCGAACAGGAAGCGGAAGATTCCATGTATGTGTACCAGTCTCCCTATATGACACGCAAGGCAGAGAAGTCGCTCGCCTTTTGGAAGGATGGGAATGTCCAGATGGCGGTTAGAGGGAATGGCATGCTAACCGTAAATCTACTTCGCATGCCTGTTGATGCCAATTGCGCCCTGAGGATAACCACGGTTTCAGGGATGAAAATGCTGTCGGCTGACATCACTGCCCCCTTCTCCGCTTTTGACATAAGCCAGCTCTCTTCTGGACAATATATTATAAGTCTTATATTAGGGAACGACGTGTACAGCAAAAAAATCGTGTTAGGTAATTAATGGCATAAACTCGTTTGAATCCCCCCAATGTATATTATGAGGTGTTTATTCCCAATAAGGTTAAAGGTGTTGATAATTGCTTTGTTTGCCTTGCCTCTATACACCAGTGCTCAAAATTATGATTATGTAGGTAGAATAGACGGTTATTTCAATCTTTCTCCTGCGGGTGCCGCCACATATAGCATTCCACTAAAACTGCGTGACGGCTACAGTTCTTTCACTCCAAGCATATCCCTGACCTACAGCAGCCAGTCAGGAAACGGCATAGCAGGATTCGGATGGAGCTTGTCCGGACTCTCATCCATAAATGCAGTTGGCCATTCCAGATATTTTGACGGTGATAATATTTCGGGAGTTTGCGCCAATACAAATGACGCATACGCCATAGATGGCAAGCGACTTCTGCTGACAAGCGGAATCAACTCACGTAAAGGAGCTAAATACACTACAGAAGATGACAACTATCAAATCATATCTATCGACAGCGCTTTTGCCACGACACCCAAATCCTTTGTCGTAAGGCAGCCTGACGGCACAAGATTGCGGTATGGGTTTAATAGCAATGCTATTTTCCGGACTCCCAACAGATATTCTCAAAAAGCCATAGCATGGTTATGCGATTACGCAACAGACATAAATGGCAATTCTATAAAGTACGTATACAGTTATTATAATAATGTGCCCTTGCTCAACAGGGTTGAATATGGGAAGAACAATAACACAGGACCTCTTTGTACGGTATCGTTTGTCTATGAAGGAAGACCTGATACTGTATCCACATACGTGGCAGGACAGAAATTCATCCTTGCGCACCGTTTGGCAAGTATAGAATACAGATACAATAACACGTTATACCGCAAACTGACGCTTGCCTATAACAATGACTCTTATTATTCCCATCTCGTGTCCATAAAAGAGACAGGTTCTGACGGCAAAGGCATGCCAACGACACAGTTTGTCTGGGAGAATCTGCATGACACCCAAATATCATCATCTGGCATCAATCTGGCTCTCAATGCGGTGACATCATCAGAGTCGCATGTGTTTACTCCTTGCGATATAGACAATGACGGCAAGATAGAACTTATAGGAATGTGGCCTCGCGAGATAGGCAGCCAAGCATATATATTGAAATGGAATGGCACAAAAATGCAGGCTGTCTACTCAGGACCGACATTGGCTTCTTATTCTTACATGGATAACCGAAGCATAATAAAGCACCTGTTCCATTCGTCTGCTGCAGCGTGTCTGGTGCCAGGAAAAGAACAGACAGCTGTACTTACATTCTTCTCAGAAGACCTGGACGCTCACCGCTTCGCAAAGTTTCTATTTCTGAAAGAAGGATGGCAGTATTCTTCCGAACTGAAGCACACGGAAGAAATGCCGGCTTATGTCATTGCAGACTTTGACAGAGACGGGAAGGATGTCATAAAGCATATAGAGAAGAAAGACCTGAAGGATGGATTGATACGCATCGTGTCTCTCAATGTAAACATGGCCAACAAGTATGCATCAGAAACAGAACAGTTGATAAATGTAAAGCCCTTGCTTTCTTCCACTCAGCAGAAATGCCGCATAAGAGACTGTCTGGCTGCTGACTTTGACAGCGACGGGCTTGTAGATTTGCTCGTGCAATGCGATGACTTCTGCATAATGCTGTGGAATCAGAACGGAACGTTCACAGCATCCAACAGCAATGTCCTGACAAACATCAGGTATGGTGACACGTTCCAAGCCGCAGATTTCAATGCGGACGGATTGATTGACCTGATTATCAATCATCAGTCCTCAACCACATGGATTAAGGCCATCAACAAAGGCTCAAGGAATGCGTCTCTATTCGCCGTGTCGCAGATTTCCGAATTGTCGTCAAGGCAGATAAAGAAGCAGGGAAACGATGACAGACTCTATGCTTGCCTGACACAAGACCTGAACAATGACGGCATGAGCGACATCACCGTCATGTGTTCGCAGGGAAACAATCAGAAAGTATTCTGGCTGCATGCCGAACGCAACGGGTCATTCTCCTGTTTCAAGCAGACAGAGCTTACTCCTTCACTTACCGTCAAAGGCAACAATGTCCTGAGTTGCGACATCAACGGTGACGGATGCGTGGAGATGCTGGCGTATGGAGGCAACCTTTACACAGGTACTGACGCCACAAAAAGATGGATAAGATACTCAAATGAATTGTCCTCAGCCAATGCCAATAAGATTGTTGAAGTGACTGATGGCCTCGGGAAGAAAACCTCGTTCAGGTATCGTTCCCTTCTCAACGGATACACTAATAATGAGCAGGTTTCATTTCCGCTGGCACGTTTTTGCATTCCTGTTCATGTATTGGCTGAGAGCCGCAACTCATGGAGAGACCAGTCATACACCACGACATACGAATATGAAGGAGGTGTCTATCATGCATTGGGCAAAGGCTTCCTTGGATTCAAGTCAGTTGTGACAGAAAGCCCTAATGTCAAGAACGTAACAACGCTGCAGATTAATCCGTCCTACAATGCTTCTTATATCTCATCGGTCAAGACCACAGACAAGAATGACACAATCATAAGAGGAGAATGGTTTGAGTACCAGTTCGAGCAGGGAGCAGCACAGCACAGTTATCACAAGAATCTCAGCAGAAAGTCATATTTTGATTTGGGTCAGAAGGTCAACAGGACTATTTCATACGGTTCTTATTCTTATGGCAGTCCTCAGACAGAATCTCAGATTGGCGCGATCTGTTCTGAGAGCACATGCTCTTATGTCAACATAAACACTCCTGACACCTATCTGCTTGGCCTGCCTGCCACCAAGGAAACAGTGTACAGCACCAAGAACTATGACTATGAAGATGACTATTTCTACGAGAAGGAAGCATATGAATATGACACGAAAGGCCATCTCGTAAAGGAGTGCCTGTACAAAGGCACTGTTGAAGACGATTTAAGACTGATAAGCACAAACCTGTATGAATACAACAATGCGGGCAATGTGGTAAAATCCCATCATCTGCCTTACTCCAGCAAAGACACACTGACAGCCGCAAGTACGTACAATCAATACGGACAGCTTACAGAGGCTATTGCCGCAGATGGACGCAGCACGTCATACTCTTACAATTCGTTGGGATTAGTGACCCAGGAACAGGACAACTGGTTCGGCATCCGCAAGGCACGGTCTTACGATGGGTTGGGCAGAATGATACGCCAGATAACGTCCTCCACCTCAAACGCCTTCACGCCTGACACAATGACCGTGTTCTATG
Source organism: Bacteroidaceae bacterium (assembly GCA_036303125.1). GTDB lineage: Bacteria > Bacteroidota > Bacteroidia > Bacteroidales > Bacteroidaceae > Minthosoma. The sequence continues at coordinate 9,134 of JAXJBE010000123.1, read as the reverse complement.
CCCGAGGCATTAACAAGAACTATGCCTATTCTGTAAGCACGGGGTCTACGCATGCAGCGACTGCAAATGAATATTATGACGCTTTAGGCAGAAGAGTCGCATCTGGCACGGTGCACTTTGACGGCACAGAATATGTGGTGGACACACGCTATTTCAGCGATACAAACTTTCCCGAGTTTGTGTCTGAGCCTCACCGCAAAGGCACGTCAACCGATGTTGGCACCATCTATGCATACGATTGCCGCTTCCGTCCAGTCAAAATAACATGTCCGGATGGCAGCGAAACGACGACTATATACTATGGCAATAATTTTTCGTCAACCGTGACGGAGAAAGGCGTGTCCACATATTATGAGTATGACGATGACGGCAGGCTCATACAAAAGACGGAAGACGCAGGAGAAGCGTTCTACTACTACAAGGCATCGGGCGAATACGACAAGATTTTTTTGGAATATTCGGACGGGCACGATGCTTCTGCTGAGTTCACTTACGACACTGCTGGACGTGTAAAAAGTATCACCACTCCTAATGGTGACAAACAGTCCTATATCTATAACATATGCGGCGATGTGCTCAGCCACACCTTCGGGGGCTTGACTACAGGAGACCATACTACATCTTTTGTATACAACAGATATGGCGATTTGTTGAGGAAGAGGTATAAGACTTTTTCAGGAGAGACCTCGACAATATACACATATGACGACAAGAGGCTCTTAACTAATGTTGACGGCCTTAACTTCAGTGAGTCATACGCATACAATGCGGCAGGAATGCTTGTGACTAAAAGCAAGAATGTGTCGGTCGAGGGACGCAATTACGGCAAGAGCACGACATACCAATATAACGGCATCGGCCAGGTGAAATCAAAGTCTTCCGTCTTGGCCGGAGTCTCCTACCCCGTTGTTGAAGCATTCGAATATACCAGGGGATGGATGACGGGTATAAAACTAAACGATAGAAACGTATGGCATCTGGAAGAGGAAGATGCGGGGGGACGCACGGCGCGCATTTCCAACAGGCTGGGCGAAGAAATCTGCGAGTATGATTCGTATGGCAGGCTCACCCGAACAAGCGGCAAGGCATACTGCACCAAGAACTCTGGCTACGAGACCGCAACTCATACTTACACATACGATGACCAGGGCAGGCTGTCAAGCAAGGACGGACTCCAGTATGCATACGACAGCTCAGGACGTCTGACGTCATGGAATGACAAGAGCTATTCCTACGATGACAGGGGAAACATTACCATGGAGGGAGCGCAGAGCCAGATCAACTACAATGGCTACAAGCTTCAATCCGTCGTGTCTCCTACTAAAGAGGTCTGGGGAACAGGCAAGCTGAGCGTGGCATACAACGGTTTCTACAAGCCGATGTACATCTATTATGAGAACCATCCAAGCAAATATCTTGCAGAAGCATTTTTTGAATATGACGCAGAAGGCAATCGTATAAGTTCAGTCCTGAATTCATATCTGTCTGACGAATTGAACGAAAGAGGTGATCCCGACCCCGAGTACAAGGAAAACTATTTTATCCGCGCTTATATTGACGACCAGTATGAAGTTGACGATTGTGAACCCACATACACTATCCCTGGCCATTACTATTATGTAGGCGGAACCCCTCAGACCGCCCCTGCCGTTGCAGCCATTTATAACGATAAACTCGTGCTGTGGCAGATATACAGAGACAATCAGGGAAGCATCACAAGCATGGCCGACTCCACCCAGCTTTGCAGATATTACTATGACCCATGGGGCAGGTATTGCGAAGAAAATGGCGACATGTCTGACTGCTTGCTTCATAAGGGGTACACACCTGGTCCCTATTTCCATAGGGGCTTCATGGGACAAGAACATCTGTTCCCATTTGGCCTTATAAATCTGAATGCCAGACTTTACGACCCCTTCATAGGTCGTTTCATGTCATTCGACCCTGTTTTTGACACCTCAGCCTCTGTCATGGGCTTCAATCCATACATATATGGCAACAACTGCCCAAGCATGTACATGGATCCAGAGGGAGACTTCCCTATAGCTATTCTAGTGGGAGCCTTGATAGGAGGCGGCATTAACCTCTATGCGAATTGGGACAAAGTGGACAATGTGTGGCAAGGGCTCGGCTATTTCGGCATCGGTGCCCTGGCTGGAACAGTTACCGCTGCGATGCCTGTCGGTGTGGGTATTGTTGGAGGTTTTAGTGCGGGTGCATGCTCTGGATTCGTCAGCGGTGGAATGACAGGAGCACTTAATGCTCTCATATCAGGAGACAACATGTTTGAAGGCTTGGCTCAAGGTTCTTTGTGCGGAGCCATGTTTGGAGGATTGTCTGGAGGCGTATTTGGTGGCATCAAAGCTTATAACACCAATAGAAATGTATGGGATGGAAGCAGAAGGCTTGCTCTGTTTGAAGACAATTCCAATCTAACGTTAGTGCCAGATAAGGCAAATTCAGATATACAAGGTTCAGCGTATGGCATACAGCGCAAGGCGGACGAAATGGGCATTGAGTTGCATGTTGTGCGTGGCAAGAACAACCAGTCTCTGCTTCCCTCTGACTGGAAAGGCATGACTCCCTATCAGAAAGGGCAATATGGAGTTAAAGTGGTTACGGATAGATTAAACTTAACAGAACACTATGCGACTGAAGTTTCGTACAAAATAAACGAGACTACATACAGGGCCGATTTGTCATATTTTGATGCAAATGGTCGATTGTACCTTGTGGAATGCAAAGCAGGTCCATACGCGGGGTTTACAAAGAATCAGTTGAAGGCATTCCCACTAATGCAGAAATCCGTTAATATAGGAATACAGTGGTTTTGGGAAAAAGCAGGTGTCATTTTTAATGAAACCAGTTCTAAAACAATCACAAAATATCAATTAGACATTTATTATATCCCATAAAACATTACAACTATGACATTTGGCAGAGCCGTAAAAAAGGCTATTAAAGAGTATTTACGTCAGTATGGTTTCAAATACAAGGACTATTCATTCAGGACGCCTCACAATGAGGACATGACATTCTATTTTTATTATGCTGATGAAACACATTTTCGACCTCAGTATTATTATGTCAAAATGGCAGCAAAGATTACATCTTTGCATTTAAGTAATATTTTGAATGACTTAACTGAAGGCAAGTTGTATTATATGGATAATCCATCGTATGTTGGCCCGATGTTTCAGATGACTACCACAGGCACAGATATTATTCATTCTGAGTTTTTCGGCAGCCGTGATATGGAGGAAAACATGGCGGAGTTTAAGCATGTGTTTGAGACAACCATTCTGCCCATATATGAAAAATATTCTTGTCAAAAAACTCTATTTACATGTGCAATACATGATAAACCTGCTATTAAATGGTGTCGCATTGCACAGCACTACATTCCTCTCGCCTACTACTTTGAGAGCAGATTCGATGAGATGTTTCAGTATATAGACGAGCGGCTGAACTTTTTCAAAGAGAATCTGGAGGAAGCTCCAAATTTGTCTGAACAGATAGATGTATTCAGTACCATGCGCAAAAACCTGCAGATATGGATAGAGGATAAACGTGCATTTAAGGTGGATGATGAGTATCTGCCTGTGTTCAAATAAAAAATTACAACTATGACATTTGGCAGAGCAGTAGAAAAGGCAATTAAAGAGTATTTACGTCAGTATGGTTTCAAAAGCAAGGGCTATTCGTTCTATAAACCGTTCAATGATGACTTGACATTATATTTTGGCTATGCGGATGAGACGCATTTCCGACCTCAGTATTATTATGTCAAGATGTATGTTAGAGTAGTGTCTGTACATCTGAATGAAATTCTGAACGAGCTGGCAGAAGGCAAGATAGATTATCTGCAAACACTCACTCTTGCAACTCCTCTAAATCAGGTGACCACGGAAACGGACTTTATTCATTCGGAGTTTTTCGGCAATCGTGACATGGAGGAGAACATGGCGGAGTTTAAGAATGTGTTTGAAACTGTAGTATTGCCTATATATGAGAAGTATTCATGTCAGAAGGCTCTATTCACATGTGCAATACACGATAAGCAAGCTATTAAGTGGTGTCGTTATGTACATCACTACATGCCTCTCGCCTATTACTTTGAGGGCAGATTCGATGAGATGTTTCAGTATGTAAACGAGCGGCTGAATTTTTTCAAGGATAGTATGGTGGATATTTCACGTCTTTCTGAACAGATAGATATAAGGAATGCCATAATTACAAATCTGCAATGTTCTGAACAGATGTATATATTAAGCATCATGCGCAGAAACCTGCAGATATGGGTAGAGGATAAACGTGTGTTTAAGGTGGATGATGAGTATCTGCCTGTGTTCAAATAAGAAACTATTGGCACGCAGTTAATGTGTTTCAACCTTTACCTCTGGCAAGCTCTCTCCTATCACCATCACAGCTTCCTTGCCCATATTGAATATAAGGTCGATGATGCTGAGATCGGGCAGGAAACCATGCTTCTGCTGAAACACCTGGTAGTAGGGACGGCAAGCAGAAGATGCAGACTTGACGCTTGTGTCACCTGTGCCAGCAGAACAAGCAGAAGGGACACTCTTTTTGCCACAAAGAGTCAAGCCCTCATATCGTGACGTACGTGAAAGTAGCGGCTCTATCTCTAAGATATCACAGCATACAGCCACAAGAGCCTCGTTGAGATCAATCAAGTATCGCCATTCTCGCTCATATATCGGACGGAAATCGTCCTGGAGATATTCGAAGAAGGGAGAATTGAAATAGCTTGTCTCCAACGCATACCAGTGTTGGTGCTGCCAGTCTGTGTGAGCACTGATGAGGACATCCTTCATCTGGCACTTGCCCATAACGAAGTTGCTCTTATCCACAGGCACAGAGAGGTTGAGAGCACCGTTAGGCGAGTCTATAGTACAACGATTGCGGATAGACTGCTTGACATAATTCTCGTGCTGCTCAATCAAAATAGGTTCACCGCTCATGAGAGCAGTGAACCATGATATAGGGGGAAGATATGACGATGGTAAAACCATACTGTTTGCTTTTCACTTGATATTGTCCACCCACTTGAAGATGCGGTTCCATCTGACACCGTGTGCCTTGCCATAGCGGTCTGTCACGAGAGAGAGCCAGATGAAAAGAGGTTTGCCCACCACATGGTCTTCTGGCACGAAGCCCCAGTAACGGCTGTCAGCCGAGTTGTGGCGGTTGTCACCCATCATCCAGTAGTAGTCCATCTTGAAGGTGTAGCTATTAGACTCCTTGCCGTTAATGAAGATTTTGCCGTCCTTTATGACAAGCGCATTCTTCTCGTATTCACGTATGGGTCGCTCGTAGATAGCGATATTGTCCAGATTTAGCTTCACACTCTGTCCCTTAGCAGGTATCCACACCGGGCCATAGTTGTCACGCGTCCATCCATACTGGTGGTTAAGAGGATAAACATTGCCAAAGTAACCATCCTTTATCTCCACCACACTGTCGCAGAAAGCCTTGTTCTCCCTCAGAGCCTTCACGGCCATCTTCGTCAGCGGAATGCCTGAATTGCGGTCAAAGACCTTGTCGCGGTCTTCATCGCTAATGTTTAACTCTTCGCACATCTCATCGCTGAAGACCTGATTGTTGCGCGTATACACCTTGTAATTGAACTGGGCCTGCTCAGGTGTCTTCTGAGCCTGTCCGTCCACATAGATGATTTTATCCTTTATCTGCAGCGTCTGTCCAGGCAAACCCACACAACGCTTCACATAATTGTCTCTGCGATCCACAGGGCGAGCCACCACCTTGCCATACACATTAGCATTGGCGGCCACTATCTGCTTACCCACATTGTAGAGATAGTCAAATGTGGCCTGCTGGTCAGCGGTGTTCATCGTCTGCATGAGCGGAATGTCATATCCCTGTTCGCAAGCAGCGTTGAGACCAAGCTGGAAACAGAGGTCGTAGTAATCGCCATTATGGTCAACAGCCACAGTGTCGCCTGCAGGATAATTGAACACAACGATGTCTCCAAGTTCCACCTTACCAAGACCTCTCACCCGACGGTACTCCCACTGAGGCCACTCTATATATGACTTGCAGCCCAGCAAAGGCAACGTGTGCTGCGTCAGCGGCATGGTGAGAGGTGTCTGCGGAATGCGAGGACCATAATCAACCTTGCTGACGAGGAGGAAGTCTCCCGTCATGAGGCTCTTCTCCAAGGAGGATGAAGGTATCTGATAATTCTGGAAGAAGAAGTTGTTGACGAAATACACAGCCACGAGGGCAAAGACAATAGCGTCCACCCAGCTCATGACAGTGCGAGCCGCGTCACTCTCCAGTTCCTTCCACCATGTCCACTTGATTTGCTTGGAAATGTATACGTCATATATCAACGGGAGGAGGATAAGTCCCCACCATGAGTCAACCCAAAAGAGGAAAGCGAGGTAGCATGCTGCTGCCACGCCAAACTTGCACCATTTCAATCCCTTCCATTCGGGCTTTTCCTCGATTCCCGAACGTGTCTTCTTAAAATTCTTATAATCAAATGCCATAATGTGATAGTTCCTTTAGAATTTAAACAAGTCATCCGTGCTCAGCAGCCCCTCGTGCTTGGCCGTGAACTCTGCCGCCAGCACTGCTCCGAGGGCGAAGCCCTTGCGAGAATGAGCGTCATGTGTGATAGTAATCATGTCGGCCTCACTGTCGTATGAGATGGAGTGAATGCCTGGCACCTCATCACGGCGGATAGAGCTGATGGGCAGAAGGTCAGCGGCTACACGGTCAGAACCTTCCACCGTGCCGTCTGGATTCTGCAGATACCCCATCGTCCAATCTTTCTTGCGGTCGAGACGCTCCACTATCTGCTCGGCAAGAGTGATGCCCGTGCCCGAAGGATGATCAAGCTTATGGATGTGGTGAGTCTCCACCTCCTTCACGTCATACTGCTCATACTGGTTCATGATGCTGGCCAGATACTTGTTCACCGCACTGAATATGGCTACGCCTATGGAATAATTGCTTGCCCAAAAGAGAGTCTTGCCACCATCCGAACATGCCTTCCTCACTTCCTCACCATGCTCCTTCATCCATCCCGTACTGCCACTGACCACCTTCACCCCTGCTTTCCAAGCCTTGAGGTAATTGCTGTAAGCTGTGGTAGGGGTAGTAAACTCAATAGCCACATCAGCGCTGGCAAAAGCCTCGCCCTCGAAGTCCTGCTGATTGTCTATGTCGATGATGCAGACTATCTCATGTCCGCGGCTGAGGGCAATCTGTTCTATCATCTTGCCCATCTTTCCATATCCGATAAGTGCAATTTTCATATTTAATCATGTAATTATAATACCAAACGGCAAAAAAACTTTGCAAAGTTAAGCATTTAGAAATAATAATCTTAACTTTGGACGAAAAATCATCAAAAACGGAGCCATTATTCCTCCAAACAATCCCCGCCCACCCCATAAGCATAACAAATGGAACACCTCCTGCACTACACGTGGAAACACAAGATATTCCCTCTTCGTCCCCTACAAACCACAGACGGCCAAAGCATTGAAGTGCTCAACCCTGGCCTGCACAACACCAATGCTGGTCCAGACTTCATCGGTGCATCCGTAAAGATTGGCGACACCCTGTGGGCGGGCAACGTAGAGATACACTTGCGCTCCAGCGACTGGTTTCGCCACCATCACAACAGCAATCCCGACTACGACAACATTATCCTCCATGTAGCCTCCATCATAGACTGCCCTATCTTATACCCCAGCGGGAATGAAATACCGCAACTGCAGCTCGACATCCCCTCCCACGTTCAAGCCAACTACTCCACGCTCATACAACGTGACATACTGCCAAGATGCAAGGAAGTGATACACACATTGCCGCTTATACACATACACAACTGGATGGCCAGCCTAACCCTCGAACGTCTGACTGAACGCAACGACCAGATACTCGTCCGCCGAGAGTCATTAGACAAGAACTGGGAAGACACGCTATTCGTCACCGTGGCACGCAACTTCGGGTTCGGCATCAACGGCGATGCTTTCGAACAGTGGGCACACTCCATTCCCATGGGAGCAGTAGCAAAGCACCGTGACAACCTTTTCCAGATAGAAGCCATATTCTTTGGGCAGGCAGGACTGCTCGAAGGCGCATTCCATGATGACTATCCCACTGCGCTGCAGCGCGAGTATCACTATCTCCGCCAAAAGTTCTCTCTCACTCCCATACCCATGCAGCAATGGAAATTCCTAAGACTGCGTCCGCAGAACTTTCCCCACATACGCATATCCCAGCTCGCCGTCCTTTACTATGAGCAGAACCTCTCCCTCTCTCGTCTTGTCAACAGCAGAGACTCCAACGACATACAACAGCTACTCCTAACCCGCCCTACCGAATACTGGCACACCCACTACACCTTCGATTCCCCGTCTTCACGCCACAGCGAAAAGAGTCTCACCAGCCATTCCCAGCGGCTCATCATGATTAACAGCGTCGTGCCCATCCTCTTTGCCTACGGTAGATACAAGAGCGACGACCGCCTCTGCGAACGGGCTATAAACATTTGGGACTCCCTACCACCAGAAACCAACAGCATCATACGCAAGTGGGCCGATGCCGGTGTCACCTGCTTCAACGCTGCAGACACACAGGCTCTCATCCAACTCACGCAACGCTACTGCCATCCACGAGACTGCCTCCGTTGCCGTTTCGGCAGCGAGTTTATAAGACGCACTCCCGACCTTCTGAGAGAAGATAAAAAGACAGACTAACACCATATAAGAGACTTTCCCCCTCAATCCACCTCCCTTGTCCATCCGTTCCACCTCTGACGCTTCCCTTCCCAAATATTAGAGTCACAACGGAGGCATAACGGAGGCACGATAGAGCCATGATATGGCCACTGTAGCCCCGTTGCAGGCTCTTCTGACACAGATCTTTTTCCAACAGATTGCGGGCGGTATAGCCATAGTTGTTGATTTTATCCTTGTCAAACACGAATTTATTTCCCTCTTCCCTTTGCCAACTCGGATAACATCCGTATATTTGCAAAATAAACAGCAAAAACGAAATCCGAGATAATAAAAAACGTATCGATATGGAGAACAAGACACTCAAGCGGCTGCCCGTGGGCATCCAGACATACAGCG
>JAXJBE010000122.1:0-2232 GCA_036303125.1 Bacteroidaceae bacterium | reverse complement strand
CGAAAGAACAAGCCTTTGTCTGAACCATGACCAAGCAGCATGATACGCTCGCTTGGAGACGTGTGGTGAAGCAGATGTCCCATCTCTTTGTTGGAGCAATCCGCTTCAATCAACCGTGCCTCCAACCCTTCATAGAGTATTGAGAGCATTTCAGTTGTTCTGTCTGTCGGGTGTATCACTAACATAATCTTTCCTTTTTTCTTTGTTATTCAATATCCACTCTCGCCACCTCATCCACATTCTTTATCCTGCGGATGTTGTCGATGGCTTGCTGTAGTTCATTTGAAGAATGTACCTCAAAATCGACAGTGGTTTCCACTATGCGGTCTTTTGTTTCCGTATGGAGCTTCGAAATCGAGAGGTTCTGCTGCTCTGTAATGCAAGCCACCACATCTCTGAGCAGATGATGACGGTCGATGCCACGGATGCAGATACGGACAGGGAAAAGAAACTGCTCATTCTCCTTGAAGTCCACTGCCACAATAGTTTCGCCCTGCTTGGATGCTTGACGGATAGCGGTGAGGCAGTTGCGCTTGTGGAGTGTGATCTGTCCCTCAGCGTTCTTGAAACCTACAACTTCGTCTCCAGGCAACGGATGGCAGCAAGTGCAACGCTTGTATTCCATCTTGGGACGGTCTGCAAAGAAACTGCCCAAACAGCGCTTTGCCTTATAGGTCAGCACATGGTTCTGCCAGTCTGCCTCTGGCATGGCATCATCAATAGTGCCTATCTCTACACAGTCGCCACGGTGGAGCACAGTCTTTACTGACGACAGCTTACCATTGATACGTGCATAAGCAGCATGAAGTCCCACTTCGGTATGAATTTCGAAGGCAAAATCGAGTGTAGTTGCAAACTTAGGCAATACGATACACTTGCCCTTGGGCGTGAAGGCCATGATATTGTCATAATAGAACGATGCGGTGACACCATCCATATAGTCCATCTCATTGGTTTGGTAGGCCATATCCTTGAGCACAGCCTTAAACTTCTCCAACCAAGCCTTCAAGTTTTCCTCTGTGCGTTCCGCCGTACAGCCAAGACGGTTGTTGCGTATCATGCGCTCAGATGAGATGTGCACTTCCTCCCATTGCCCTTTCGTGTTGAGAAATTTTACATGGAAACTCTGATAGCCGTTCTCCTTCGGGGCATTGATATAGTTGACCACAGAACAAGGACGCTCCTTGAAGCAGTCAGACAGCAAGGCATAGATGTGTAGGCTGTGCTTCTTCTCCTCCTGCAAGCCGTCTGCCTTGTAGATGATACGCAGGTAGTGCTTGCTGTCCACATGCTCGAAGTCGCAGCCCCTTGACTGCATCTTGCGCCATATGCTGTAAGGCGAGCGCATACGGAGCTCAATACGCACGTCTATGCCGTTGGCTTCTAGAATCTCCTTCGCCTTAGCGATAAAGGCATCTACATCGGCCTTCTCCGACAGCTGGAGTTCTGCCAGCTGCTTCTCGATCTTTTCATATTCACGAGGACAGCGGTAGCGGAACGACAGGTTTTCAAGTTCTGTCTTCACGTTATACAAGCCAAGCCGGTTGGCAAGAGGTGCATAGAAATAATCGGTTTCCGATGCAATCTTCATCTGCTTGTCAGGACGCATACTGCTGAGGGTGCGCATGTTATGGAGCCTGTCTGCCAACTTCACCAGTATTGCACGCACATCATACTGTACCGACGAGAGAATCTGGCGGAAATTGTCCACCTGCTTTGACTGATCATACTTGGCTTTCTTCTGCTTCGTCACGACACCTACAAGAAAAGCCACATCATCCCCGAAACGTTCACGGATGTCATCAATAGTGTAAGGACAATCTTCCACAACATCGTGCAAGAATGCTGCCATGACAGGGTTTGCTCCTAGTTCCAGTTCCTCTGCCACGATGCGAGCGACGGCAACAGGGTGACTGATATAGGGTTCACCCGACTTGCGCAGTTGGTCTTTGTGGGCAAAAGCAGCGAAGCCGTATGCATCGTGCAGCAAGTTCATCTGGTTCTCGTCAACTCGTTGAGCCATCAATGTGAAGATTGTGTTCACATCGGTCTGTATTTTCTCTTCGTAATTTCTCTTCATAATCTTATACCTTTTAGTTATTTATTTTGGTAGAGTGGAACATTTTTTATTAGGGTGTCCAGTTTGTTGTACCAAATTTAGCTCACTTTCCTAAGCGTTTTGGTTCGTTCTGTAACCCAGTTTTTGGACAGGTGCCCAGTTGCCCATGTACT
>JAXJBE010000121.1:0-38010 GCA_036303125.1 Bacteroidaceae bacterium | reverse complement strand
GTCCATCGCCAGTTTGGCAGCGGCCTGACAGCCACAGCCCGCATGAACCGTGCCCTCATGCATGAAGACCTCGACGGCATGCTCCGCCTCCTGCAGTCCTACCTGCTCACCATCCCATACTGCAATGATGCCAACTCAGAGGGTCATTACCAGCAGCTCCTCTATGTCATCTTCTCCCTCATGGGCAGATATGTCGACGTGGAGGTTCACACTGCCACGGGGCGTGTGGACATGGTCATGCGCACCGACAAAAATCTTTATTTGTTTGAGTTGAAGCTCAACAAGTCGGCCGAGGCAGCCATGCGGCAGATAGACCTTAACGACTATGCCTCCAAGTTTGCCCTCAGCGGCCTGCCAGTCATCAAGGTCGGTATCAGCTTCGATGCCGAGAGGCGCACGATAGGGAATTGGAAAATAGAGAATATGTGACAAGTTGGTTGTGTCTTTTATATCAAATTCACTCTCAAAAACTCAAAACTAATTTATATCAATTCATTCCAATGAATAGAACATGCATGCTATTTCTTGTCTTTCTGCTGTCGGCACTCTTTTTTGAACCAGTCATGGCCGATGAGTGGAAGATATATGCCTCTTACCATAACGCAACGAAGGCGGTGAAGGCGGACAGTCGTATCTTTGTCTTGGCTAATGGCTCACTTTTCAGCTATGACACGGAAGACAACAGCGTATATACTTACGATAAGGTCAATGCATTGAGCGACTGTGACATCAATGATATCGCTTATAGTGCTGCAACTCGCCAGCTTGTCATCTTTTATTCCAATGGCAACATTGACCTCATGGGCATGAATGATACTATGTTCAACTTGCCAGACCTGAAGACCAAGTCGATGAGCGACAAGACTATATATGAGTTGAAGATTGTGGATGGCACCGCTCTCATCTCCATTGGCACGAACCTTGTGCAGGTGGACTTGGCCAAACGTTATTTTGTCAACCTCTATCAGTTCTCGGTAAAAGTGACCAATGCCAATATGGCTGGTGGAAAGATTTATGTCAAGACTGCCGCTGGTGTGATGGAGGGCGATACAAGACTCAATCTTGTCGATAAGAACAATTGGAAGAAGGTAACTTCCTATCCTGTAACTTTTGGCCAGACACAGGAGGAGAAGGATGAGGCGGCTGCGCTTTTGGACAAGGTGAAGGACATAAATATAGACTCTCCACTGCGCAATTTATCCTACATGCTCAACATGCAGGGTGAGCGGCTTCTTGTGGCCGGCGGCAATTTTTATTATCCCAATGTACAGCATCCAGGTACAGCTATGGCATACGAGGCTGGCAAATGGATCGCCTTCGAGGAGGAGGATGCCATTGAAATGGTGGGAGAGAAGGGGTATGTCAATGTGACGGATGTGGTGCAAGACCCTAATGATGAGGCTCATCATTGGTTGGGCACCATGCGCAGCGGCATATATGAGTTTAGGAATTATAAGCTGGCGAACCACTACTCTTATGACAATTCTCCACTCACGTCCATCCTGCCTGCTAATGTGAATGCTGGCTGGTTTGTGCGCGTGACAGCACTCAACTATGACCGAGATGGCAATCTGTGGATGTGCAATAATGAGTGTGACACCATAATCCGCATCCTCAAGGCTGACGGCAAGTGGAAGGCTTTGTATCTGGACGAGATAAAAGGTAAGCCTACTTTTGACCGCACCATGTTTGACCGGCGAGGCTGGGCCTGGATTAACTGCCGGCGCACGACTAACACGACAGGTGAGGCTGGAATCGTGGTCATTAACACTAATGGTACTGTCGACAATACTTCAGACGACAGGTATAAATATATCACCACCATAAAGAATCAGAATGGTGACAGCTATCTGCCTAACCTGTACTATTGTGCCACGGAGGATCTCAATGGCGACATCTGGATAGGTTGCGAGCAGGGAGTTTTCATGACAAGCATGCCTGATCAGGTTTTTGAGAGTGGTTTTACCTTCACTCAGGTTGTTGTGCCTCGCAATGACGGTTCGGGACTGGGAGATTATCTTCTCAATGAGGTGCCCGTCAAGTGCATTGCTATTGACGGGGGCAACCGCAAATGGATAGGTACAGTCAGCAATGGGGTATACCTTATCAGTGCTGATGGCATGGAAACTATTGAGCACTTCACGGCGAGCAATAGTCCTCTGTTAAGCGATGCTATCAACGATATTGCCATCAATGGCAAGACAGGTGAGGTCTTCATAGCTACCACCTCAGGCCTCTGTTCTTTCCAAGGGGATGCCACTGATCCGTCCACGACGATGAGCTCTGACCTTCTGAAGGTCTTTCCAAATCCTGTGCGTCCTGAGTATAACGGCAAGGTGCATATCACGGGGCTCATGGCCAACTCTATTGTGAAGATAGTAAGTGCGGCAGGCAAACTCGTCACTGAGGGAACAAGCGTTGGAGGTGAATACTCTTGGGATTGCTGTTACAAGACTGGCCGGCGCGTCTCTTCAGGCATATACTATGCGCTATGCACTGATGAGGAGGGCAACGAGGGTGCGTGTGCCAAGATTCTTGTGATTAAGTGATGTTATGTATCGTATTTTGGCGAAGTATTTTATATGTCTCGGCCAAGCAAAAGGATACACCCTGATAAAGACAAAAACACTAATTTATAGAGTTCCCCCTAATGTGAAAGGGTGTCTCTATCATAAAGCAGACTATGTTTTCTTTTCTTATACCTACATGTGATTACACCTGCTATAAGCTTGTCTACGACCTTCATGCTCAGGCTGAACGTTTGGGCCTTCCATACGAGATTATCGTGGCGGAGGACGGAAGCCGTTCGCAGGTTAATATCATAGCTAATCATAAGATAACGGAGTTGAGCCATTGCCGCCATATCATAAACAAGGAGAATAAGGGACGGGCAGCCATCTGCAATCAGCTTGCCCGCGAGGCTCAGCATGACTGGATCGTTATTATAGACAGCGATGCTGGAGTGGATAATCCCGATTATGTGCGCAATTATTATAATAATGTGGGCAAAGCTGATGTCATCGTCGGTGGTCTCCGTCATGCAGACCATAACTATGACCCTAACGTAGCTCTCCGCTATAAGTATGAGAAAGAGGCGGACAAGCATAGAGGCAGCGAGGTGAGGAATAAGAATCCGTATGATAAGTTCAGCACGTTCAACGTGATGGTGAGAAGATCCGTTTTTCTCTGCATTCTCTTCGATAAGGATTGTCATGAGTATGGTTATGAGGATGCTCTCTTTGGCGTGGAGCTGAAGCGCAGGCAGATAAGCATACTGCATATAGATAATCCTCTCATACATCTTGGTATTGACACTAACGAGGAGTTTTTGCGTAAGAGCGAAACGGCTTTGCGCACGCTGAGTTCTATTGCTGACCGCATGGAGGCTCACAGCTATGTGGGCAGGGCATATCAGAAGTGCAAGAGGCTGCATCTGCTATGGATGGTGAGGCTGGGCTTCTGGATGTTTGAGGGGGCGATAAGGAAAAACTTGTTCTCGAAGAAACCTTCGCTCTTTTGGCTGTCGGTGTATAAGCTGGGGTATTATGAGAGGGTGAAGAGAGGATAAGGGATGGTTGCGTTTTAGGGGTGTTCTATAAATTAGCTCGAGGCGATTTTGAGACTATCACGCAGCAGATGTCTCTTTTAAATGAAGGAGCGATGCGGGCATCGTGACTGAATGCAAAAGAGACAGATGCAAGTGAGAGGCCAAAATCGACCGAGCAAAAGGACAAACTCCGATAAAACATAAATACTAATTTATAGAACACCCCTTTAGCAAATCTGGTGAATTTAGCAATTTAAAAGAGTTAAAGCGATGAAGAAGATTGGATTATTATCAGACACCCACGGATGCTGGGATGAGCGCTTTGCCAAATATTTCAAGGATTGCGATGAGATATGGCACGCTGGTGACATTGGTTCTATGGAGGTGGCAGACCACCTCAGTGAGATAGCTCCGCTAAGGGCTGTCTATGGCAATATAGACAGTCATGAGTTTCACTACATTTTCTCTAAGGTGTTGAGGTGGCGGTGTGAAGACGTGGAAGTCTTTATGACTCATATCGGAGGTTATCCTGGCAAGTATGATGCAGGTGTCAGACGTATGCTTGTGGCTGATACTCCTAAGCTATTTATCTCAGGCCACTCTCATTTGCTTAAAGTGATGTATGACCCTGTGCTTGATCTCCTGCATATCAATCCAGGGGCGGCAGGTAGAGTTGGGTTTCATGAGGTGCGCACTATAGTACGTTTCGTTATAGACGGACAGGAGATAAAGGATCTTGAGGTCATTGAACTTAACGACCAAGAGAAACTGGTGGTTCCTTTGGTTTGATTTTTTTATTGGCTACACGCATTCACGATGATGTGTGTGCAGGATTCATTAGGGGGTGTGCGCAGGTGGATTCTATGTTTGATATGGGAGGTGAACAAAACTGCTTATATTTATATAAATAGGAATAAGGAACTATGCTTTGTGGTGCTTCTGTTTGTTTCTGTTTGAGGAATTTTGTACTTTTGTCGCTGATTATCTATTGGTAAATTGACGTATCGTTACTTTTGCTATATTTTTACTTCGGTTTAGGTGAACCGAACTAACGGAGATTGCATCATGGAGATAAAGGATACAAGACTTATAGTAAGCAAATCTTTAGCGGAAAGAATACGTAGGCTTGGGAGTAGAGCCGCAGCCAACATCGCCGCAGTGGCAATGATGGTAGCGGTTGCTGGTTCATGCCAGTCTGGAGGTTCATCGGATGATGATGGAGTGTATGCTGTGGATGCTGATACATGCATGTATTCAAATGAGTTTTATGTGGGAGCAGACTTGTCAAGTGCCAACGAACTGGAGGATGCAGGGGTTAAGTATACCTTGGGGGGAGACACTATTGATCTCTACAAGACTATACATAAGTTTGGGGGAAACCTCGTGCGCTTGCGTCTCTGGCACAACCCTACATGGGGAAAATACTCGAAACTGGACGACGTGAAACGTGGTGCCAAGCGCATTAAAGATGCTAACATGAAGTTTATGCTTGATTTCCATTATTCTGATACTTGGACAGATCTGGAGAAAAGTATTGCGCCTGCTGCATGGACTTCTATTGCCAAAGTGACGGAGACTTTAGTTGACTCGGTGTATAACTATACTTTCACCACTCTTGAGGAACTAAATAAAGACGGGGTGCTGCCTTCTGTAGTGCAGCTGGGCAATGAATTGCATAACAATATGATGGTGCTCAATAGTGCGGAACTCACTCCTCTTGACCATAAACGCAATGCCCAACTCATCAATGCTGGTTTAAAGGCAGTGAGAGATTTTAACCGTTCAAATCATACGGAGGTGAAGACTGCTCTCCATGTGGGGCTGCAGGATAAGGGAACGTTGAAATGGGTGAAGGATATGAAGGATAACGGTTTGAAACGTTTCGACATATTAGCTATCTCATACTATCCTCAATGGCATAGGTATTCTATAAAAAAACTGGGCAAACTGTCCGCTGACCTCTATCGGGAGCATGGTGTGCAGTTGCTCGTGGCAGAGACTGGACATATATGGACGCACAGTTGGAATGACAATACCAATAATATCATGGATGAGGGGTACAGCGAGTATGCTGACGCTGTATGCCCTCAGATGCAGAAGGATTTCCTGCTTAGTGTCAAGCATGCGCTGAGAGCTAACAGGGGGTATGGCGTGTTGGCATGGGAACCTGAATGGGTGTCTTCCAATGTGACCACTCGTTGGGGCAATGGCTCGACATGGGAGAATGTGGCTTTCTTTGATTTTAAGAATGAGATGCTTCTTCATGGCGGCATGGATTTCCTCAATGACAATAATGGTAAGGTTACATTTATGGTCGATGTGCCAGGGGCTATTTCTGATACGAAGTGTTACATTACAGGCTCGTTTCTTGATGATGGATTTGACCACTGGCAGATAGTGCCGATGAAGCGAGTCGGCTCAACAAGCGCCTTTACCTTTACTACTTATCTTTCCTATAGTCAGACTGTCGAATATTATTATCTTAGTGACAGCACATGGAGGGCTAAGGAAGATGTGCCGCAGAGGTTCAGGAGGTACAATGGTTACCGTGGTTACACTTTGCCTTACGGAAAGGACAGAGCGGTGGTGAGAGATGTGTATGGAGGAAAGTGAAAATTGCAGTTTGGTGTGGTGATACTTTCATGTAATAGTTATAATGTATATGGAGGAGGGATGTGAGTTAACCCTCCTCTTTCTTTTTCTCTTTGCTGGTTATAGCTTTAGCCACAGTGTAGGCTGTTGTCCATGCTGCTTGAAAGTTGAAACCGCCAGTGATGCCGTCTATGTCAAGCACTTCACCAGCGAAGAAGAGGTTGGGGCGAAGTTTTGATTCAAGCGTGTTCTTGTCGACGCTGCTGAGTTCCACACCGCCGCAGGTGACGAATTCGTCTTTATAGTGACAGCGTCCTGCTATCTGGTAGTGGTCGTTGGTCAGGATGTTTACGAGGCGGCTGAGTCCTTTTTTCCCAATCTCTCCGCAGCGTCGACCGTGGAGCTGTGCTTTGGCTGCGAGGTATGTCCACAGGCGCGACTGGAGGTGGTAGGCGCGGATGTTGTCAATGAGTTTACCTGGAAAACTATTGATGAGTTCTGTGACGTGGGCAAGGACTATGTCAGCATTGGTCTCTCCTGTCCAGTTGATGAGCAGGGGTGACTGGTATGCTTGGGAGGCAAGATGGATGGCTGCATGGCTGGAGAGCTTGAGGATGGCTGGGCCGCTCATGCCCCAGTGGGTGATAAGTAGCGGGTCTTGTATTTTGTATTTAGTGGATGGAATGGAAACTATTGCGTGCTCGACGACTGTGCCCATGAGGCTGGTCAGAGCCTCATCTTTGATGTTGAAGGTGAAGAGGCTTGGTGCTAAGGAGGTGAGTGGTGTTGAGCGTCCGTAGGTTGCTGTAGCGGTAGAACTGTGGTTGATGCCCCCTGTCGTGACAGTCACATAGTCGTATTGGTCTAAAAGAGTGTCTGCGTCATCAACCTTAGTTTTTGTCTTCAGTTCTATGCCGTGTTTTCTTGCTTCGTGCAGAAAGCAGTTGATGATAGCGTGACTGTCCTGTGCTTTAGGAAAAACACACTCATCTTCTTGGACGATGAGAGGTACTCCGTGATGTTCAAACCATTGGTAGGCATCTTCAGGCCCGAATTGTTTGAAGAGCCGCTTGAGCAGTTTGGCTCCGCGTGGGTATGCTTGCCCCAGGTCACTTATGTGGGCGAAGGTGTTGGTGCAGTTGCATCTGCCGCCTCCAGAGATTTCAACCTTCTTCAGTGGGCGGTCTTGCTGCTCAAAGATGGTGACGTGGATGTCTGGCATCATCTCTTTGACGTTGATGGCCAAGAAGAATCCTGCGGCTCCGCCTCCTATGATGGCAAGCGAACGTGCCTTCCTCTCCTGTTCAGCACATGGAGAGGAAGGCACGTTGGGTATAGAGTGGATGGTGGGCACTGTTTTCTTTATTATATGTTTGACTTGAGGGAAGCAGGGCATGGTTAGGCCTGCTTAGCTCTTTCGAGAGCTTCGTTGATGTTGGGACAGATATTTTCCTCGCCCACGAGTTCGTGGAATCCGTTCTTGGCAAGGACGGAGTGAACGTAATCATTGACGCCTGAGAGGATGATCTTGATGTTCTCTTTCTTGGACATTGTGATAAGGTTGGTCAGGTTGTGCATGCCTGTTGAGTCGATGAATGGCACTTTCCTCATGCGAATGATGCGCACCTTGGGGCGGTCGTTCATCTGTGCCATGACTTCCTCAAACTTGTTGGCTATGCCGAAGAAGTAAGGTCCGTTGATTTCATACACTTCTACGTGCTCTGGAATCTGGAGCTGCTCGATATTGGGATTGGTGGCGAGGTCTGTCTCAGCTGTAGGGTCGATGACATCATCGTCGGTGAGGACGCTGACTTGTGTTGTCTCTGCCATTCGGCGCATGCAAAGGAGGCATGCTATCATGAGTCCAACTTCTATGGCTATGGTGAGGTCGAAGATGACTGTGAGGACAAAGGTGAGCCAAAGGACGAAGGTGTCGCTTTTGGGATTGTGTATCATCTCTCTGATGGTGCGCCACCCGCTCATGTTGTAGCTGACGACGACGAGGACACCTGCTAGGCATGCCATTGGTATGTATTTGGCATACGGCATGAGGAAGAAGTATATGAGGAGGAGCACTATGGCATGTATGATGCCTGCTACTGGTGTTTTGCCTCCGTTGTTGATGTTGGTCATGGTGCGGGCGATGGCGCCTGTGGCTGGTATGCCGCCGAAGATGGGGCTGAGGACGTTGGCTACTCCCTGGCCTATGAGTTCCTGGTTGGAGTCATGCTTGTGTCCTATGATGCCATCTGCTACTGTGGCTGAGAGGAGGCTTTCGATGGCGCCAAGGATAGCGATGGTTATGGCAGGAGAGAGCAGCCCCTTGATGCTGTCCCATTTGAGTGACGGTATGTCTGCTTCTGGCACAGAGGGGTTGATTTCAAATCTGTCTCCGATGGTGTCGACATGGATGTCAAGGTATTGGGTCATGATGATGCCTGCGATGGTCATGACGATGATTGCCACGAGAGAGCCTGGTACTTTCTTGCTGACTATGGGGGTGCAGGCTATGATGACGATGGAGAGTATGCCGACGATTGCTGTGGCGAGGTCGACGGTGGAGAAGTTTTGGAAATAGCATATCCATTTCTCTATGAAGTCGGCTGGTACAGCTCCTTCTATGTGGAGGCCGAGGAGATCTTTAATCTGTGTGGAGAAGATGGTTACAGCGATACCGCTTGTGAAGCCCACTATGATTGGGTAGGGGATGAATCTAATGATGGTGCCGAGCTTAAGTACGCCGAGCAATATTAGGAACAGGCCAGCGAGAACTGTGGCTATGGCAAGGCCTGTCAGACCGTACTGCTGAATGATGCCGTAGATGATGATGATGAAGGCTCCTGTGGGACCGCCTATTTGCACTCGGCTTCCTCCGAAGGCACTGATGGCGAAGCCTGCTATGATGGCTGTAAGAATTCCTTTCTCGGGTGATACGCCTGAGGCTATGCCGAAGGCTATGGCGAGTGGTAGGGCTACTATGCCCACGATGATGCCCGCCATAAGGTCGGCCGTGAATTTCTGCTTGTTGTAGTCTTTGAGCGTGTAGAGCAGCTCTGGCTTAGAAAGATGAAATGTCTTCATTGTTTTTATCTTGATTTTTTTGTGGACGCTGTAAAAACGACAAGTGGGTATTCATAATTAGCATTACAATATAAGATGAATTTGAATGCTTGATTTGAGATTATTTTTTTAATATTGTTCTCAGGATGAACCAGAGGTGCATGGCGAGTGTTGTCAACAAGCCATAGTGCTTGGCCATAATGGAGTAGCGTTCTTTGAGAGATGCCTTGTGATTGGCTGTTGTCATGCCTTCGTTGAGATAGTTGGCTACGGGCTCTGGGAGGTGGATGCTGCGCATGCCTCTGCGCTCAATCTCTTTCATGCAGCGTATGCACCAGTCAAAATCAGCAGAGAATCGGTAGGTGAGATCGTAGTCTGGGGCTATGGAACGGCGGATGTAGAAGGCTTGATGGCAGATGAGCATGCCGTGCTTGAAGGAATGCCATGTCATGTTGTTGGTTGGGTGAAGACGGCGTGGACGGATGTACTGTCCTTGATCATCAACTATGTTAGTCTCGCCGTAGATGAGGGCCGTGTTGGGGGATTGAGCCTTCAATGCTACATGTGCGAGTGTGTCTGTGGATGGCAAGGTATCTCCTGCGTTGAGGAAGCATAAGAAATCTCCAGTGGCAAGATGCAGTCCTTTGTTCATGGCATCATACAGCCCTTTGTCGGGTTGGCTGATATAGTGCTTGGCAAGAGTTGGATTGTCTGCCAGAGGGGACGTTTTGCTTATGCTGGCTCCTGTCGGGATGCTGATGGAGGCTTCTTGCGTGAGGGGCGTGTATCCTTGGCTTTGCGCAATGTTGATGGTGGTATCTTTGGAAGCTCCGTCAATTATGAGATGTTCTACGTCTGTGTGTGTTTGGCCTGCGACACTTTGTATGGTTCGCAGGATGGTGTGTTCTGCGTTGTATGTGACGGTGATGATGCTAATCCTCATATACTTTGATGTATTTCTTTGCTACTATGTCCTCGCTATAATTGTTCATCACCTTTTCTCGTGCTTTGTTGGAGAGGGAAGCATGGTCGGAGGAGAGTGTCCACTTGATGCCTTCGGCAAAGTCAGTTGCATCCTTGTATTGGGCCACATAGCCATTGACCTTATGGTCTATCATCTCAGGTATGCCGCCCACGTTGAAGCCCACACAGGGTGTGCCGCATGCCATGGCTTCCATGATGGTGTTGGGCAGGTTGTCTTGTAGGGAGGGTGTGACATAGAGATCTACGGCATTGTAGAGGGCTACCATCTTTCGCGTGTCGCTGACGTAGCTTACTGGGATGATGTTGAAGGGGAGGTGATGGTCGATGGCATCGGTTTTGCCTCCTACGACAACGATGCTTGTGTCTTGAGCCAGTTCAGGGTGGTGGTGCTTGATGATATGGAGGGCATTTACGAGGTATTTGAAGCCTTTGCGCTCATCGGTGATGCGTTGGCAACCGAAGAGTATTAGTTTCTCTTTGAGTGGCAGACCTAATTCTTTACGTGCCTTGGTTTTGTCTATGGGGCGGAAGTTGTCTGTGTTGATGGCATTGGGGATGCTGACTACTTTATGTCCTTGGGTCAAGGCAGAGGCGCGTGCGAGGTCTGCCATCCACTGGCTACATCCAACGAAGGTTATCCTGGAGTCATGGTATATGCGTTGCTTCTTGTCGAAGAGTCGGCTGGCGAGGTCGCCAAAGGCTGTGCCGTTCATTAGATTGCAGTGGTGACAGTGTGTGGTGTACTTGTCGCAATCGCCCGAATAGTGGCATACGCCTGTGAAGTACCATTGATCATGCATCGTGATGATTACTCGCTTGCCTGAGTGGAGTATCTTGTTGAGGCTGGTCATGGAGAGGTAACCTTGGTTGACCCAATGGAGGTGGATGACATCGGCTCGTTCGAACTCTATGTTCTTGGTTATGTCGGTGCCTGCATTGGCTATATCAACGAGGAATAGGTTTTTCTTGCTGAACTTGTTGGCTGTGAATATGCTCATACGTTCCCAGAGGAACTTGATGGGTTGTGTCCATCCTGCTCCTATTGACACTACGGCAAGTTGGTCTGTCTGCTTGTCTCTGACAAGCATTCGAGCCTTGACTCCATTTTTCTTCAAGGCCTGCATAAGTCGGTTGGCGGCAATGGCAGCTCCACCGATACGTTCGGATGTGTTGATGATAAGTACTCTCATAAGTCAATTGCGTGTGCAAAGTTACATATTATAATCTATACAATCGCCCTGACGCGCTCCAAAAACGTCATTTGGACACTAATCTTATCTCATGTATTAAAAAAAACTAACCAGACATGACTTTGTTTCACAAAAAAAGTGTTACCTTTGCATCGCAAACGTAGGGTGAGCCCAACCTTGGATTTTATCTCATCCAGTACTGCTTCAGTAGCTCAGTTGGTTAGAGCACATGACTGTTAATCATGGGGTCGTTGGTTCAAGCCCATCCTGAAGCGCAAACAAGAATGACAAAGCCGGATTCATTACAGATGAAACCGGCTTTTATTTTCTTTTAAATTTGTTACTGATATGGACAAGAGAAATAAAGACATATTGGCGATAGCGGTGCCATCAGTTGTGTCTAATATCACTGTGCCGCTGTTGGGGTTGGTAGATGTCTCCATCGTTGGCCACATGGGTGATGCGGCCTATATTGGTGCCATCTCAGTGGGCAGCATGCTGTTCAATGTTATATATTGGATATTTGGTTTTTTGAGGATGGGAACGAGCGGCATGACCTCACAGGCTTACGGGCGAGGGAAGAAAAATGAGGCTGTAGACATGCTGGTGAGGTCGCTTACGGCAGGAGTGGGAGTAGGTGTGCTGTTTGTTGTGTTTCAATGGATAGTGAGAGGGACTGCTCTTTGGGCTATGCAACCCACTGAGGACATATTGCCTTATGCTGTCAGCTATTTTAACATCTGTATATGGGGTGCGCCAGCGGTGATGGGTTTGTATAGTTTGACAGGATGGTATATTGGTATGCAGAACACTAAGGTGCCCATGCTGGTATCTATTTCCCAAAATATATTGAATATTGTGGCGAGTTTATTCTTTGTCTATGGCTTGAACTTGAAGGTCGAGGGTGTGGCTCTCGGCACTCTTTTTGCGCAGTGGATGGGATTCTTCATGGCCTTGATAATGTTGAAGTTGAATTATGGAAGACTGCTGCAGCTGATTTCGTTTCATGCTCTGTGTGACGTTGCGGCCATGATGCGTTTCTTTACGATCAATAGGGATATCTTCCTTCGTACGCTCTTTTTGGTTGCAGTTAACATGTTTTTCACTTCGGCTGGAGCGAAGCAGGGGGCGGTGATATTGTCGGTCAATACGATGCTGTTTCAGTTGTTCACGCTTTATTCATTCGTAATGGATGGTTTTGCGTATGCGGGTGAAGCCATAGGCGGCAGATGCTTTGGAGCAGGCGACAAGGTGAACTTTGATGATACGGTGAAGCGACTGTTTTATTGGAGTTTGGGGCTTGCATTGTCTTATACATTATTATATTATATAAGTGGAGACAGTTTCTTCAGGCTTTTAACAGATGAACCTATGGTGCTGGAAGCGTCAAAGGAATACAGATGGTGGGCTTTGGCTATACCTTTGGCAGGCATGGGTGCCTTCTATTGGGACGGACTGTATATAGGCATGACTGCGACAAAGGGAATGCTGTTGTCTACGTTTGCAGGCGCTCTGACTTTTTTCGTGGTATAT
Source organism: Bacteroidaceae bacterium (assembly GCA_036303125.1). Classification (GTDB taxonomy): domain Bacteria; phylum Bacteroidota; class Bacteroidia; order Bacteroidales; family Bacteroidaceae; genus Minthosoma. Next base: position 25,104 of record JAXJBE010000121.1, on the reverse strand, counting down.
TGGTTTGTATATCCTGTATGTGGCAATCATGCTTTATGGTTGGCGCTGATACTCTATCTTGTTATGAGAGGCGCGGTGTTGACGGTGCTGTTTAGTAATATAAAAAAATAACTTCCGCAACTTTTTAATAGCAAAGTTCTCACTTTCCATTGCTCGTGAGTAGAAAATTGCAGAAGTTATTTTTTTTACATTACTTATTCCTTTAAGACATCAGTGTCCCGTTAAAATTGGAATTTAAATCATATATGATTAACAACAGATTATCATCTAAGTTTGTGGACAAACTTAATAGTTCTGCTGGCGGTGATAGTATTCTGCCTTTTATGTTCCGATATCGTTCCTTTCTGGTTCTGATGATTCGATGTCGACCGATTAGAGTCACAACGGAGGCATAACGGAGGCATGATAGAGGCATGGTATACCGAGTTGCTTCCTTGCTCAAGGGAGAATAGGAGCGTGTCTGGACTCAAATTGAATATCAGATAGAGATGTTGTGCAAGATGTCAAGCAGGTTGCGGTCTATGGCTCTGTTGTTCTTGATTGCTCTGGAGAATGGGACATAGACTATCTCGTCGTTGTCGATGCCAACCATCACATTGCGTAGTCCCTTGAGCAGGGCTTGTATGCTGGCTGCGCCCATGCGGCTGGCGATGATGCGGTCGTGGGCAGACGGACTGCCGCCTCGCTGGAGATGGCCAAGGATGGAGATGCGCACATCAAGTTCGGGATACTGGTTCTTGATGAGTTCTGCGTAGTGCATTGCTCCACCTGTCTGTTCGTTGGCGGCAACGAGGACGATAGAGCTTCCTTTCGTCTTCCGGAATCCGTTTTGTACGAAATGGTTGAGTTGTTCTTCTTCTATTTCAATTGTTGGCACTATGGCTTCCTCTGCCCCTGATGCAATGCCACCGTTGAGGGCAAGGAAACCTGCTCCATCGCCCATTACCTCTACGAAGAACAGAAGCTCGTGGCTTGTGGCTGTGTCGCGTATCTTGTCCACGGTGTGCATTATGGTATTTAGTGCTGTGTCGTATCCAATGGTGGTGTCGGTGCCGCAGAGGTTGTTGTCGATGGTGGCTGGGATGGCTATGCATGGGAAGTCAAACTCCTGGGCGAATATCTTTGCTCCCTGGATGGATCCGTCGCCGCCGATGACGACGAGGGCATCAATGCTTTCGCGGACGATGTTGTCGTAAGCTTTCTGACGACCTTCAGGATTGAGGAATTCTTTGGATGGCGAAGATTTGAGGATTGTTCCGCCAAACTGAATGATATTGCTTACGCTCTGTGTCTTGAACTCTTCGATTTCACCGTCAATAAGACCTTTGTAGCCGCGGTATATGGCTTTAACTTTTAGACCGTTGTATATAGCTGATCGGGTGACTGCTCTGATGGCGCTGTTCATGCCTGGCGCATCGTTGCCAGAGGTCATGATGCCGATGCATTTGATTTCTGCCATGTTTTTCTCCTTTCTTTTTTATTGTCTGTTAGTTATATTATCAGTTATATCATTTGTGTTCTGAATGCGTTGATTGTCTCTGCCACATACTCAATTTCTTTTATGCTCATGGCTGGATTAAGTGGCAGACTCAGTTCCTGTAGGGTCAGCTTCTCTGTGGTTGGGAAGTGTAGATGGTGCATTTCTGGGTAGCATGCCTGGAGGTGGGGGGGGACGGGATAGTGTATGAGGGTGTGTATGCCATTTTCTGATAGCCATGCTTGCAACTCGTTGCGGTAAGGAGAGAATATGGGAAAGATGTGGTATACATTTTCTTCTTTGTTCAGCAATCGGGGCAAGTTGACATGAGGATTGTGAATGTTATTATAATATGTGTGTGCATATTGATTGCGTATGCTGTTGTCATAATCGAGGTAGCGGAGTTTTGTGTTGAGCACGGCTGCTTGTATCTCATCGAGGCGGCTGTTTCGGCCTTGGAGCTCTGCCATGTATTTGCGGCTGAATCCGTAATTGGATAGCATGCGTAGCATGGCGGCAAGTTCGTCATCATCTGTCGTTACTGCTCCTCCGTCGCCCATGGCACCGAGATTTTTGCCGGGATAGAAACTGTGGCATCCTGCTGTTCCTATCGCTCCAGTCTTCTTGCTTTCCGTCTTCTTGTTGTCTGCGAGGTAATGGCATCCTTGAGCTTGGGCATTGTCTTCGATGAGGAGCAGGTTGTTGCTGCAGCAGAATGAGAGCAGTTCCTCATTGCATGAGCATCGGCCATAAAGGTGGACGAGCATGAGCGCGCGTGTCTTGTCTGTGATGCTCGTTTTCAAATTTGAAACATTCATGCAGAGTGTTTCTTCGTCCACATCGACCATGACAGGCTTTAGTCCGTTGTCAGTGACTGCTAAGACAGTGGCAAGGAATGTGTTGGCTGGTACTATCACTTCGTCTCCCCGCTGGATGCGTCCAAGTTCCATCAGTGCGCGCAGGGTCAGGGTGAGAGCGTCAAGTCCGTTGCCCACACCTATGCAGTGCTTTGTACCTATGTATTTTGCATAGTTGTTCTCAAATCTCATTGTCGCCTCTCCTTGCAGATACCAGCCGCTTCTGATGGTGTCGGTCACGGCTTGTGTGAGTTCGTCAAGGTGCATCTCTGTGATTCGCTTGAGATTGAGGTATGGGATGTCATATTTGGTATTCGTATGTGTCATAACAGATGCCTCTTCCTCCGAAGCCTTCTTTTTGATAGATTAAACCTTCATTTAGTATTGTACCGCCATCTTCGGTTGATATGCCAAAATCAAAATAAGCGAAACCTTCTTCCTGCAGCACTCTCTCCATGATAGCCTCGATGGCTCCGCTCTTTTTGCCTTCTGCGGAGGCGGCGAGATACTGTGAGTGTAGCACTCGGCCTGTCTTGTAGGCAAGCATGCCGCCAATGGTCTTCCCTTCTTTGTCGAGTGCCTCGTAAAGGATGATGTTGTCAGGCCATTTGCGGATGAGCATTTCCATCTCTTCTGCTGTATGGACAGGCTTGACTTTATGTCTGTCTCTCAGGTTGGATGTCAAGATTGCCCAAAAAGTGCGGATATCTTTAGTCTTTCTGACTGTCGTTTCATTGCGGTGTGCGCGGTTGAGCGCTGTGTGCCTGTCCTTGTTCCAACGGAGCAGTTGGCTGTAGTCTGTTGTGGTTGATATGCCGCGCGCTATGACATGTGCGCCGCATCTGAAGAGAGCATAGAGGTCTTCCTCCGCAGGCATGGAGGAGTAGATATGCGGTATTGGTTTGTAAATGACGTGTCTGATACCTTCATCGCATAGGTATGCGTTCATCTCTTCGAAGAGGTGTAGCACCCCCTCAGCTGTGCAGGTTGAGTTCATGATAACTCCTCCGTAAGTCAGCCCTTGATGAGAGTATAAGGTGTCGCCCTTGATGTTGGCTGGCAGGAGAGCATATAGCTTGTCGTTGCGGTAGAACAGGAGAGAGTGGTCTTTGAATCTGTTTGAGTGGTAATCCATGTAGGAGCGCATTAGCAGGAATGTGCCATTCTTGCTGTTGAGGACGAAGGTGTCCCATTCGCCCATAAGGTCGGGTGTGTATCTTTTGATCTCAAACATGATGATTCGTTGGTTGGGTTATTCACTCTTGTTAGTCTCTCTCTCCATCTGATGTGTGTGTTTAGAGGGAATCTTTGCTGCTGCTCTCTTGCTTGTCTGTTTTGTGGACATACTTGATGAAATCCTCGTACTCATAGATATAGTCATCAAGGTCAAAGAGTTCGCTGGCAATCACCATGCACACGGCCCCACTGGAGAAATCGTCAAGTGTGCGCCACAGGCCAGGCTTTATGAGCAGTCCTTGCCAGGGATGGTTAAGGAGTACAGTCTTTCTTTCCCATCCGTTATCGAGTGTGACAGTGAAACTGCCGCTCATGGCCACTATCAGTTGGTATAGAGCCTTGTGAGCATGTCCACCTCGGCTTTCGCCTCCTGGCACGTCGTATGTCCAGTATACCCTTTTGATGTCAAAAGGCACGTTCTTCATTTGTTCTGCCACAGTGAGGTTCCCCCTGGGGTCTGTTATCTTTGGCAGTTCGATGATTTCATATTCAAGCTTTTTCATCTTCAATGCGTTTTTTGCAGTCTTCCATAAGCCATTTAGGAGTGCTGGTTGCCCCGCAGATGCCGGCTGAGTTGGCTCCGTCAAACCATCTTGATTCTATCTCTGAAGGATTGTCAACCATGTATGTGCGTGGGTTGACAGAGAGGCATTGGTTGTATAACACCTTGCCGTTGGAACTCTTCTTGCCACAGACGAAGAGGATGACATCGTGTTTGGCGGCGAACTGTTTGATGTTAGGTATTCTGTTGGCCACCTGTCTGCAGATGGTGTCGAAGTAGCTGAAGTGGGCATCTTTGCCCATGTTGGTCTCTATATATCTCACTATCTCCCTGAAGCCTTCGAGTGATTTGGTTGTTTGGGAGAATAGCTGTATGTCGTGGTTGAAGTCGAGGCGTTTTGCGTCTTCCATGTCTTCGATGACAATGGCATGTCCATCGGTTTGCCCTACCAGCCCAATGACCTCCGCATGTCCGTTCTTTCCATATATGACGATTTGCCCGCCCTCCTCGTAGGCCTTGCGTATTCTTTTCTGCAGGTTGAGTACGACGGGGCATGTAGCATCGATTATGCTGATGTTGTGTTGTTGAGCTATGGCGTATGTTTGCGGTGGCTCACCGTGTGCGCGCAGCAACATCTTTGTATTGTGCATGTGCTGCAAGTCTTCATGCCCTACAGTTATAAGACCGAGGTGGTTCAGTCTTTCCACCTCTCGTCCATTGTGGACAATGTCACCCAGACAGCAGAGGCTCTCGCTTTTGGCCAGTTCCTCTTCTGCCTTCTTGATGGCTGTGGTCACACCGAAGCAGAATCCGGATCCTTCGTCTATCTCTATCAGCATGTTTTTGTTTTTATCATTAGATTTCCATACTTGCCTTAAGAAGAGAGTAACTTCTATTATCAGTATACGGGATATCTCTTATTTTTCAATTCTTTCTTTGGCTTTCTCCAGCAGCCATGCGTTTTGTTCGGGAATGGTCATGTTGGAGTTGTCAAGCACGATAGCATCTTCCGCTTGTCGGAGTGGAGCAGTCTCTCTGTGTGAATCGATATAGTCTCGCTGTTTGACGTTGTCGAGTATTTCTTCATAATTGAGAGCCTGTCTGTCTTCATCGTTTTTAGATTTGAGCATTAGTTCATCGTAGCGTCTCTGTGCTCTCACCTCTGCACTGGCGGTGACGAATATTTTGAGTTCGGCGTTGGGGAAAACAGCAGTTCCTATGTCTCGTCCGTCCATGACGATGCCTTTCTCATTGCCCATAGTTTTCTGCTGCGCTGTAAGCATTGAACGAACGAAGGGTAGGGCGGCTATAGTGCTGACACGGTTGCTTACAGCCATCTGTCGTATTTCGTCTTCGACACACTCTCCATTGAGGTATGTGTCAGGACGCCCAGTCTCAGGGTTGAACCTGAAGCTTACCTGTATCTTGCCTGTCTCCACTTCCTTCTTCAGCTCTTCCTGCATTACTTTGCCTTCGGTTATCATGTTGCCTCTCATGGCATAGAGGGTCACGGCTCTGTACATGGCTCCCGTGTCCACATAGATGTAGTTCAGTTGTTTGGCCAATTCTTTAGCCATAGTGCTCTTGCCGCAGCTCGAATGGCCGTCTATTGCTATGGTGATTTTTTTCATAGAGTGATTATGTTGATGTGTGCGATTTATAGGGGAATAATTTCTTTTGGCAAGAGAGTGAATTTCTTCAGCGGAGAGAAGCTTGCCATTTGAAAGATTGATGGCCATTTGTTTTTAGAAGGAGAAACTTGCGTTGAACACGAGTGATGAGGCGGCCACATGATATTTGCCCCATGCCACTCCTACTTTCAGCCTCTTCACGTTGAGACCAGCTCCGAGGCTCAGACCAGCCCATTTGTTTTTGCCCAGTACTTCCATCTCCTTTGCTCTGCGAAAGTTGTAGCCGATGGCCAACCATGTGTTGCTTGAGGGCAGTATGTCCATACCGAGTATGAAGTGCTGGATAAATTTGACGTCATCCCAGTTGGATATGTCATCCATTGTCAGCGACACTCTCATGGGAGCATTGGCAAAATCCTTGCTCAAGCCTAATGCGAGGTCGAAGGGCAGCGACTCCTTGTCTCCGTCATCGTAGAGTGACTGGACTTGTCCGCCGAGGTTACGGCCGACGAGTGATAGTGACAGACCGTGGTACTCGTCGAAGTAGTTGAGGGCGAGGTCTGCTCCAATGGCTGTGCTTGAGTAGTTGGCATAGTTGCTCATGATGACTTTGGCCGTTATGGCTCCGCTCCAGCGGTCGCTCAGCAGGTATGAGTATGATGTCTGTACGTTGATATCCTTAGCGGAGAACGAGCCTGTGACTTGTCCTGCCTCGTCTGTCTCGTCCATGTCTCCGTAGTTGAGCATCTGTGCTCCGAGAGCCCATGTGCCCCTTTCGCCTAAGGCTTTTACGAATCCGGCAGAGAAGACACTGCTGGATTCTATGTATGAGTTGTAGCCGAGGGTCAAGGTCTTGTCAGACACATTGGTCATCATGGCAGCATTGGTCCACATCATGCTGGCATCATCTTCCACAATGCTGATGTTGGCTCCACCAAGGGCTGCATTGTGAGCGCTGACGGGGATGTGGAGAAACTGATAGCCTGTATTGCCTTCCTGAGCCAGGGAGTAGATGCTTCTGTATAAGCAGCAAAGGGCAATCAGTATTCTTTTCACCCTGAGCGTATGTCTGCCAGTGGTTGTCATATACGTATGATACTTATATCTCATGTGGATTACATCTTTTGATTGTATCATTTGATGGTGTCGAAGTAGCTGTCTAAAAGTTTCTTGGCTGCTATGAAAGATGTTATTTGTCCTCCGAGCACTTCGTTTTCCATTTGGCCTATCATGTTCTTGACTGTCGGGTTATAGTAGAAGCTGTTCTTGAGATGCTCGTTGATGCTCTCATACATCCAGTATTTTGATTGTTCGTTGCGTCGATATTGGAAGTAGCCGCTTTCCTTGACTTTGTCGATGTATCTGAAAACCATGGCGAGCACTTCATCTATGCCCAACTCGTAAAAACCGGAGTAGCACATAACTTCTGGCTCTATGCCGCTTTCTGGTACAGGGAAGAGGTGGAGGGCATTTCGGAAATGCGTGGCTGCGAGTTGTGCTTTGTCTACGTTGCTGCCATCGGCTTTGTTGATGACGATGCCGTCAGCTATCTCCATGATGCCTCGTTTGATGCCCTGCAGCTCATCGCCAGTGCCGGCCAGCTGGATGAGCAGGAAGAAGTCCACCATGGAGTGGCAGGCTGTTTCGCTCTGTCCCACTCCCACTGTCTCTACGAAGACGCGGTCATATCCCGCAGCCTCGCACAGGATGATGGTCTCACGTGTCTTTCGGGCCACACCTCCAAGACTGCCTGCCGATGGACTGGGGCGGATGAACGATTTCGGATGGACTGCAAGTTTCTCCATGCGTGTTTTGTCGCCGAGGATGCTGCCTTTTGTCTTTTCCGATGAGGGGTCGATGGCGAGCACTGCCAGTTTGCCTCCATAGTTGTTTAGCAGGTGGACACCGAAGGCATCAATGCTTGTTGACTTACCTGCGCCGGGCACACCGCTGATGCCTATGCGTACGGAGTTGCCAGAGTAGGGAAGGCATTTCTCGATGACTTCCTGGGCTATTGCCTGATGTTCGGGCAGTACGCTTTCAATAAGGGTTACTGCTTGTCCGAGCATGCTGACATCGCCCTTGATTATCCCTTCTACATATTCTGCAGGAGTGAAGAGCTTGTGTCTCTTCTTCCTCATTTGCTTCAGATAAGGATTTACTATAGATGGCTGCGCTATGCCTGCGTTGACTTGTAGGCCTGCATATTCTGAGCTGTTCTCTGGATGTTCCATGGTTGTGAGGATGTTTTTATAGGAGGTTCTTCTGTATATCCCAAACTCTACAGAATCTCTGGATGTTTAGGTCTTCAGGTTATTTCTCAAATTTCACGTTGACAACGGATTTAGGTGTCTTAGGGTCATTTGTGATGATAAGCACCCGTGGTTGAGCCTTTGAGAGTCCAAGGAAACGTGCATCTACGGTGACCTTCATTTTGACCTCTTCGTCAGGTTGGAGTTCTGTTTTGCTGAGAGCAATCGTGATGGCCTGATTGAAAGCTTGTATTTTGCTGAGCTTGAGCACTCCTCTCCCTTTGTTGGAGAGGATTACGGTGCCTGTGAGCTTTTTCTTTTTTCCAAGTTTTCCGAGGTAGAGTTCCGAGGTTGAGATAGCGAATGCTGGTTGCTTGGCAAAGGACTCAGCATATTGGAGGTCGGGCAGGAGTATGGCCGACATGGAAATGTCATTGTTGTTGCCGACCTTGTCACCCGAGAATCTGGCTAAGTAGATGTTTGTTTGGTTGAGGCCTAAGTCTTGTAGCTTATCGCTGTGTAGCGTCAGTACTATCTTGCCTCTGCGTCCGCGTGCTATCATTTCTGGCTTATACTCAGCAGTGATGTAGGGTGGAAGGTGCATCAATTGAGGTGTGTATACATCCTTGCTTGTGTTCATTACTTCAATTTCTGCTTTAGCTGAATCTCCAGACTGTACATCGGGGAACACAACTTCGTTGGTCGATAGTCGGATGTCATCTATATTGTAGGGGAACATTTCTTCTATGGATTGTTTTTGGCCATTGCCCACCCATGCTTTCATCCTTATTCTTTCTGGTTTCTCGCTGCCGTTGGTGTATACGTCAATGTATCTGTCCATGTGCCCCATGAGGGCTGCGTCATAAGTGATGCGTATCTCTCCCTTGCCACCTTTAGCAATGGCAGTCTTTGTCCAGTCAGTCGAGAGACATCCGCATCCTGCATCCACCTCTTTGATGCGTAGAGGTGTTCTCTCCTTGTTAGTGAATCGGAATGTTGCTGTCACGGGCCGCTTCCAAAGAGTTGACCCTGCATCAACAACATTCTTCTCAAAGGATATCTTTTGTGCATGGATACTGAAGGTCGCCATCAATATTGCAGCACCTGTTGCAATATATCTTTTTATCATCTTTATTATATGCATTCGTGTCTTAAGTTTTGTGCAAAGGTAGTGAAAATCGTATAGAACACAAAGGGAATGAATGAAAACTTGATTTTTTAACTCTTGTACACAGTGGAAGGGCAACGGTTTTGGCTGACTTGTGGTACGTCACATTGTGTTGCCTGTAAAGTTTGTCACAGCAAAGGGACTTTCTGCTATGTGCCACAACAGTCCACGAGTAAGGCTGATAGATGGCCAAACAGTATGCTTTTTGTGAATATTTTGTACTGACATCACACTTTTTTATTCAATTGGTGTATGCAAATCAAAAATATTCCTTAGCTTTGCACACGTAATACAGAATGTTAATAACAATTTTAATAAACCTTTTAAAACTATTAGACTTATGACATTTGGAGAATCTATTAAGACTTGCTTCAGCAAGTACGCAACATTTGAAGGACGTGCAACACGTTCTGAGTATTGGTGGTTCTGGTTGCTTTGTTTTGTGTGCGGCTACATTCCTTTCGTAGGATGGCTGTTTAGCCTCGCTGCTCTTATTCCGATTATCGCAGCTGGAGTGCGCCGCCTGCACGACACCGATCATTGCGGCTGGTGGTTGTTATGTCCAATATACAATCTTGTGCTGCTCGCCACAGCAGGCGATAAAGAACCTAACAAATATGGCGAGCCTGTCGCATAATCAGACGGTCAATACCAGAGAATGAAAATAAGCAGAGACGGTGGCCCGTTGTGGCCAGTGTCTCTGCTTGTGGCTCTACCCATTCTATTCCATCTGATTTGTGGCAGAGAGGCAATAGATAAAAAATGTCTGTGTTTACACGAATATAACATACATAATCTATGATACACATTGATCAGCTTAATCTAATCCGTCGTATAAAAAAGCAATTCAATATCATGCCATATAAGGATGACGAAGATGAAGTTGTCAGACAAATCAGTGATGGAGTGAGCTTTAAAGGCTCTAACCTCTGGATTCTCATCTTCGCCATTTTTATTGCATCGCTCGGACTTAACGTCAACTCCACAGCTGTCATCATTGGAGCCATGCTCATCTCCCCGCTCATGGGACCTATACTTGGCATGGGACTTTCGATTGGCATCAACGACCTTGACCTTCTGCGCCGTTCGGCTAAAAATTTCGGTGTGGCCACGCTCATCAGTGTGCTGACAGCAACGGTCTATTTTCTCATTACGCCTCTTGGCGAAGCCCAGTCTGAACTTCTTGCTCGCACTTCACCTACCATCTATGACGTGCTCATTGCCTTTTTCGGCGGCGCGGCAGGCATCATGGCACAGTGCACCAAGGGGAAGGGGGGCAATGTCATACCAGGAGTAGCCATCGCTACGGCCCTCATGCCACCGCTCTGTACGGCTGGCTTTGGCCTTGCCACAGGACATCTGCTCTACTTCCTCGGAGCTTTCTATCTCTTCTTCATCAACACAGTCTTCATTGCTCTCGCCACCTATCTTGGAGTGAGATTTATGGGCTTCGAAGCGAAAGCGTCTTTACCACTTGCGCAAAAGCAGAAGGCTCAGAAGATAATAACTGTACTAATTGTTGTGACGATGATACCAGCAGTCTTCATGACTGTTGGCATAGTGCGGCGCAGCATCTTCGAACACAACTTGCGCAATTTTATGAATCAGGAACTGTCCTTGCCTGGCACTCATATCATCTCCAATGATGTGGATAAGGACGAGAAGGTTCTCAGGATTGTTGCTGTTGGAAAGGAGATAACCACGGCTGCTCAGAAGGAAGCTGAGGCACGCTTGGGATTTTATCATCTCGGCGGATATAAGCTTCATGTCATACAAGGAGAACAGTCTGACAGCCTCTTGTTGCTCAACAACAAACTGACCAATGTGAACACCAACCGTGAGGAAGACCGCCGGCAGATAGCGGAACTGACGGCCAAGATGAGCACGGTCAACACCCAGCTCCATTCCTACACGCTGTACGATGCCGTTTCGTCAGAGATAAGGGACGAGCTCAAGGCTCTTTATCCACAAGTGTCAGCTATAAGCCTCTCCAAAGTGACTGAGGTCAAACGCGACACCACAGCCACAGAGCAGTTTGTGGCAGCTGTCATCACCACCGACGGCAAGACTTTCGCTGGAGCTGAGAAAAGGAAACTCCAAGAATGGCTCAAAGCCAGAGTCAAAGCTGACAGTCTGGCAGTTTACATCAATGAAAAGTGACCTATAGGACACTCCAGAATCAATAAACAACAGTATAAAATATGAAAATCCTTCTTGCGTTCTTCATGTTTGTATTCTCAACAGTGGCATGCTTAGCTGTTCCTGCAAGGCCGTATCCCGTCACTGTTCAACAGCCGGACGGCACCTCTCTCACCTTCTATCTGAGGGGCGATGAGTATTACCGTGTCAAGGTAACAGTTGACGGCATGCCCATCATGCAGGGCAAAGACGATGCTTATTACTATGCCTTCATCGACAGTGACACCCTCGCTTGCAGTTCAATGCTCGCTCACAATGCAGAACACCGTAGTGCAGAGGAAACGGGATTTGTAAAGGCTCAGATGGAAACAGTGACCATGCATTTGAACAATGCCCGTGAAAGGAATCTCGGCCGCAGGGTTGTTGCCGCGAGTTCTCTGACAAGGTCTGTGAGTCCAGACCATAGCTACAGAGGGATGCCTGTAAAGGGAAAGAGGAAGGTGATTATCATCTTGGCCGAATATGCAGACACCCCAATGATAGTGCCAGATGTCAGACAAGCATTTGACGACCGTTACAATGCAGAAGGATATAACAAGGATGGACATCTGGGGTCGGTGCGCGAATACTTCCGCGACCAGAGCTATGGACTCTTTGACCCAGAGTTTGATATCGTTGGCCCTGTCAGACTCAGCAAGACTATGGCCTATTATGGCAAAAACAGGTCAGGTGGAAGCGATGCCCACCCTGGAGAGATGGTAGCCGAGGCATGCAGATTAGCCGAAAACCTTGCGGATTTCTCTCAGTACGATTGGGATGGCGATGGATATGTTGACCAAGTGTACGTCATCTATGCAGGCTACAATGAGGCAGAGCATGGCGGTGACAATACGATATGGCCGCATTCCTTCGATTTGTATTCATCCAAACAATACTATAGCGATGGCCCTGGCATCATTACCATTGATGGTGTGAAAATCAATCAGTATGCATGTTCCAGCGAACTCTCAGGTTCTGAAGGCGGCATGATGGCCTCTATCGGCACGTTCTGTCATGAGTTTAGCCACTGTCTTGGCCTCATGGATGTATATGACATCAACTATAATGGAGGTTTCGGCATGAACTGCTGGGACGTGATGGACGCAGGCAATTACAACGGCCCTACCAGACATGGTGAAGTGCCATGCGGATATACTGCCTTTGAACGTTGGTATCTTGGATGGCTTGAATATAAAGTGCTTGACAGCCCTGCGACAGTGACTCGCATGCCGTCTCTTGGCGACCAGCCAGTAGCATACGCCATATATAATGACAACCACACGCAGGAATATTTCACTCTGGAAAATCGCCAGAACAACGGATGGTATTCGTATGTTGGCGAATACACATCCCCTCATGGCATGATAATCAGTCATATCGATTTCAATCAGACTGCATGGGACAAAAACAGCATGAATGCCGTCAAGAGGCGCCAACGCATAGGACTTGTGCCTGCAGATAACAATTTCGGAGTTTTGGAAGGTTCGGCTGGGGACATGTATTATTGGGTGACAGAAGACAATTTCCGAGGAGACCCATTCCCTGGGCTCACGGGTGCCACTGAGTTTACGGACGATAGCCACAAGTCATCTGGTGGCAAACTCTACAACCTCAATGCGGACTTTTCTTCCAGATTGGGCAAGCCTGTCACCAATATCACAGAGTCTGTGGGTTTCATCTCTTTTGATTTCATGGGAGGCAACCCCGACGGAATGTCTGCTCCTTCCGTTTCTGCAACCAATGCCAACATTATATATAATGTGTCGGGAAAGGAAGTGCCAAATATGGACAGGCATGGATTCTATATCATTAAAAACGGTAGTAGTGTAAGGAAAGTCGTGCGATAGAACCTGCATTGGGGTAAAAGCGATTGCCGCTCATTTCGAAAAATCCGCTGCTCAGTAAAACTAAAATACTAATCCGCTACCCTGAAATACTATTTGTATAACACTCCTTAATGATATAAGCCCTTGCAGACAGATGTCTGCAAGGGCTTTGTTTAACTTGTTGTAGTACCCCGAGCCGGGCTCGAACCGGCACGAATTGCTTCATTGGTGTTTGAGACCAACGCGTCTACCAATTCCGCCATCGGGGCATGCGGTATGTGACTACTTGTGTCAATTGCGGTGCAAAGTTAGCAAAAAATATTGAGACACGAACGATTCTTTCGTGTTTTTTTTGCCAAAATAGGCCGAATCCGCCTTCTTGGGATAAACAGGAAGGTGGATTCGGCATGTTTTGCCATGCAGATATTCATCCGTGTGTTATTTGAGTCCCGCTTTCAATGAACGGATTACGGCTGAATTAAAGCCTGCGTGGTCAAGTTCGTTGAGCCCCTTGATAGTCACACCGCCGGGAGTGGTCACTTTGTCAATGGCTTCCTCTGGATGCCATCCCGTTGCCTTGAGCAGAGACACAGCTCCCTGCATTGTCTGAAGTGCTATCTGTTTAGCTTGTGCCGGATAGAATCCCATCTCGCAGCCACCTTCCATTTGAGCGCGGATATAGCGCATGACGTAAGCTATGCCGCATGAGGCCATCATCATGCCTGGGCCAACAAGATTTTCGGTCACTACGAGTGTGTCGCCAACGATGGTGTAGAGTTCTTCCACCTTCTTCAAACTTTCATCCGTGGCACACGAGCCGCTTGCGATGAAGCTCATGCTTGCGCCAAACTCGGCTGCGATATTGGGAATGACATAGAAGAACTGGCCTTCTGTTCCAAGCTCCCTTGCCAACATGTCTGTGGTGAAATTAGCTGCGTCAGACACGATAATCTGCTTTTCAAGGTCGAGCGCATGTTTTACTTCAGCCAAGACAAGTTCCATCAGCCATGGCTTGACCACAAGCACGATGATGTCAGCCCCTTTCACAGCCTCCACATTGTCGGTAGTGGTGTTGATTGTAGGGTATGCAGACTTGAACTCAGCCAGAAGTGTCTCGTTCTTGTCAGCAATAGTGATGTCGTCAATCTTTCCGCTTTTAGCCCATCCTTTGATGAGTGCGCCGCCCATATTGCCAGCGCCAATAACAGTAAGTTTCATAAATTTATAGTCTTGTTTGTTTGAATTATCCTGTATTTAGTGCCTCATGAGCGTCCTCTTGGTTAAAATAAGAACTAACATTTTGCACAGTGGTAGCTTTTCACTAACTTTGCACGAAATATGCTCTGCTGCTATCGCATTTTCGTTTCTCGCCAAGGCAATGGTAAGCAAGCTCATCATTGCTTGTTGTGCTTAACGAAAACGTAGGCAAAGTTACGTCAAACTCTGCATCCAACAAAATAAAAGAAAACTTTTCTCGTTAATAAAGGTGATGAAAACCTTACAGATACATATTATCACAGCTTTCATGACATTAGTCATGGCATTTTTCGTTCTCAGCCTGCCGTCAGCGCAAGCCCAGACACGAAAGGTGATGAACCGCCCGTATATTGACCAAAGGAAGTTTCACTATGGTTTTTTGGCTGGTGTGAATCTGCAGGACATCGAGCTCCAGCAAAACGGATTTGTCGATGAGGCGGGCAACCAATGGTATGCAGAGACACCAGGTTACGAACCAGGTTTTTCTGTCGGCATACTCGGAGAGTTCTATCTGACCAAGCACCTCGCCTTCCGCATCATTCCCTCCATGCACTTCGGCACGAAGAACGTGCATTTCCGCAACGAACTCAACGGCGACATGCAGTATCAGACAATCAAATCGACCTATTTCTCCGTGCCGCTCAACATCAAGTATGCGGCAGAGCGATTCAACAACTACCGTCCTTACATCGTTACCGGCATCACGCCTGTGCTTGATCTGACCGTCAAGAAGCAGAAGCAGTACCTGCTCAACTCGGCCGACTGCTATCTTGAGTTGGGACTCGGATGCGACTTCTATCTGCCATTCTTCAAGTTCATACCAGAGGTGAAGTTCATGTATGGCCTGTCCAATGTCATCAACAAAGACCGAAGTGACATCACGGATGAGACTCAGCTCATATTCACCCAATCAGTTGACAAGGGTAAGAGCAAGATGATAGTCCTCACTTTCTACTTCGAATGATGGCCGCCAACTTCTCCCTTCATGCACATTTAATATTATAAGGCAGAGACTGCAGCCTTGCACCCTCTTCTTGCCGCCAAAAGTCAAAGACCGCATCATCCTATCAACCCCAAATGAAATATTCCATTATCATACCAGTGTATAATCGTCCAGACGAGGCCGACGAACTTCTCAACAGCCTTACCCGTCAGACATTGAAGGACTTTGAAGTCGTCATCGTGGAAGACGGATCCACCCTTCCCTGTAAGGACGTTGCGGAGAAGTATGCTGACAAACTTGACATTCAGTATCTGACCAAGCAGAACGGAGGCCCGGGACCTGCCCGCAATTATGGCGTCGAGCATTCGAAAGGAGAGTATGTCCTCATACTCGACAGCGACTGCGTCCTTCCCGAAGGCTACATCTCAGCAGTAGACCGCGAATTAGCGGCAAACCCATGCGATGCCTTCGGCGGTCCTGATGCAGCCCACGATTCCTTCACTCCCATACAGAAAGCCATATCCTACAGCATGACATCCTTTTTCACGACAGGAGGCATCCGCGGAGGCAAGAAGAAAGGAGCCTTGGATAAGTTCTACCCGCGTTCGTTCAATATGGGCATACGCCGCAACGTATATCTCAAGCTCAAAGGCTTCAGCAAGATGCGCTTTGGTGAGGACATAGACTTCAGTTATCGCATCGTCGAGGCTGGCTATACCACACGCCTCTTTCCCGATGCTTGGGTGTGGCACAAGCGACGCACCGACATGGACAAGTTCTTCAAGCAAGTCTTCAACTCGGGCATAGCGCGCATCAATCTTGAGAAGCGTCATCCTGGCACGCTCAAACTTGTGCATGCCCTGCCCATGCTCTTCACCGTAGGACTCGCTGTGCTCATTCTTGCCGCAGTCTTCTTCCGGCAGATGGACTACTGGAACAATACCCTCACAGCTCTGCAGCTTCCCAATGGTGGACTCATCCCGGCATACGTCATTTGCCTCCTCCCCATATTGCTCTTCATCCTCGTTATATTCACCGACTCCAGCATACGCAACAAGAATCTCGTCATCGGTTTCTACAGCGTCACAGCGGCTTTTGTCCAGCTCATAGGCTACGGCACAGGCTTTCTCAAAGCATGGTGGCTCAGGTGCGTCCAAGGCAAAGACGAGTTCACGGCCTTCGAGAAAAACTTCTACGATTAGTCACACCAGAAGCTGCCGCCAGAGCAGCCCATGGTAGGCCGTCAATACAGAAGATAAGCACTGATTTTAATGATTAACAAGAATTTCCAACCGTTCAATACGGACAGCATATATACAGGCAAGGAACCCTTGGAGGGAAACAACTCCAAGCGCAAACGCCGCTCGGATACTCTTTGTTCAAGAGCAAAAGAGCCTCCTCTCGCGGGAAATGATACCGCATCCCCCTTAGAAGAGCAGCAGACCTTTACCCCCATCAAGGAGTGGGCGGAAGAAGACCGCCCGAGAGAAAAGCTCATGGCTAAAGGCCCGGAAGCCCTCACCAACGCAGAGCTTCTTGCCATCCTCATCGGCAACGGCACAGCAAAGATGTCAGCCGTAGACCTCATGAGAGAAGTGCTCAACAGTTGTGGTGGCACGCTGCGCAACCTCAACCGCCTCACTCTCCAAGACCTCATGCGCTTCAACGGCATAGGTGAGGCCAAAGCATTGACCATCATAGCTGCATCGGAGATAGGCAAGCGCCGCATGATGGAAAGCGGCAAGGACATACAGCAGTTCCGTTCGGGCGATGACGTGTTCCGCTACATGCGCTCCATGGTTCAAGACCTGGAGCATGAGGAAAGCTGGGTGCTGCTGCTCAACAACAACACTCGCCTCATCAATTGCATCAAACTCAGTTCAGGAGGACTGACAGAGACGGCGGTAGACGTGCGCATGCTTCTCAAGCAAGCCATCATCCACGATGCCACATGCTTCATCCTTGTGCACAACCATCCCAGTGGCAACATGCGTCCCAGCAACGCCGACGACGACCTTACGCGCCGAGTGCGCGAAGCCTCCCGTGCCGTCAACATGCGCATGCTTGACCATGTCATAGTCTCAGAAGACGACTATTACAGCTATGCTGAAAACGGCAAATTATAGCAGCACGCAGTTTCCATCGCAACTGTTATCTTATAAATGAATAAAACACACATCCACGATATGACAAAATATGAAGTAGAAGAAAAGACCGTCGAATATCTCAAGACGGTGTTTGACCCAGAGATACCAGTCAACGTGTGGGATTTGGGCATGATATACAAGATTGATGTTTCCGAAACTCCATCGCCTGTTGACAATAAGCAATTCGACATAGACATAGACATGACTTTCACGGCTCCCAACTGCCCCGCGGCTGATTTCATCCTTGAAGACATACAGCAGAAGCTTGAAGGCATCTCTGATGTCAAGAGTGTCAATGTCAACGTTGTCTTCGAACCCGAATGGAACAAAGACATGATGAGCGAAGAGGCCAAACTTGATCTCGGATTCCTTTAGGGGGGTGTTCTATAAATTAGCTTGATCGGCCAAGCGAAAAAGATGCACCACAATATAAACCAAATACTAATTTATAGAACACCCCTTAGCTGTTCATCAAAACTATTGTTGTCCAAGATAACACCCCTTTGAATAATGAAGAATATCTATTTCATAAGCGACGCTCATTTGGGCAGCCGCGCCATAGAACACCGCCGCACGCACGAACGGCGTCTTGTCAACTTCCTTGACCAGATTAAAGACAAGGCCGAGGCAGTGTATATGCTTGGCGACATGTTCGACTTCTGGTTTGAGTATAAGGAAGTTGTGCCTAAAGGGTATACGCGTTTTCTGGGAAAAGTCAGCGAACTGACTGACTCGGGAGTGGAAGTGCATTTCTTTGCAGGCAACCATGACCAATGGATGGGCGACTACCTTGAGCGCGAGTGCGGCGCCATCATCCACCGCTCCCCATCGACCATCGACCTCTATGGCAAAATCTTCTATCTCGCCCACGGCGACGGCCTCGACAGCCGTGACAAGGAATGGAAGACACGCTTCATGTTTTGGTGCTTCCGCAATCGTGTCTTGCAGCGCATGGCGCGATGGATTCATCCTCAATTTTTCATGAACTTCGGCCTCAATTGGGCAAAACATTCGCGCATGAGCCGGCAGAAGCTCCAGCCAGAGACTGATGCCGAGGGAAGAGTCAAGACAGCTGAAGGCTTCTACAACTCAACAAAACTCGTCGGCTACGAGTCCGCCCAGGGCAATGGAGAGGAACCCTATAAGGGAGAAGACAAGGAAGGGCTGGTGCTATATGCCAAGGACTATCTCAAGACCCATCCAGACATCAACTACTTCATCTTCGGCCATCGCCATATAGAAGTCGATCTCCTGCTCAGCAAGGATGCGCGTGTCGTCATCCTCGGGGAATGGATGACTCTTTTCACATACGCGGTGTGGGACGGTGAACACCTGTTTGTCGACAACTTCATCGAAGGAGAAACTAAGCTTTAAGCCCAAGCAGCCGCTCGCACGGCGAGACATTGATGCATAAAACAGGGTATAATATGCATTTTATGCACAAACATGCATATCTTTTCTCTCATTCGTCCATTTATTCGTAACTTTGCACCCGTTACAGAATAAATATACAGAAAGTATGAAGAAAAAGATATCTCGCCTCGATCTCGTGAAGATGTTAGTCCAGTCGCAAGAAATAAGCAACCAAGAAGAGCTGTCTCAGGCTCTTGAGCAGGAAGGCATCAAAGTGACGCAGTCCACCCTGTCGCGCGACTTGAAGGCTCTCAAGGTCGTCAAGGGGTTCTCACCCCAAGGCAACTCCATATACATGCTGCCCGACAATCCATACTACCGTCGAGTGCGCGATTACAAGAGGGAGGGCACAGCCATACGCAACGGGTTCATGTCCCTGCGCTTCTCTGGCCAGCTTGCCGTCATCAAGTGCAAGCCAGGATATGCCAGCGGCTTGGCTTGCGACATCGACACGGCCAACATCCCCGACATCATAGGTACCTTGGCTGGAGACGACACTATATTCCTCGCTCTCGAAGAGGGGTACAACAAAGAAAATATTGAAGCAAACCTCAGATCAATAGCTCCTATATATATAGGCAGCCAACACTTGGAGGACGTTCGGTAGTCAGCCGCAAGCAAGTGGCCTGCAAGGACATCCCCCGCACAATATAATATTGAACACTCTGACAATGATTTACGAAGACGGAATAAAAGTAATCGTGGCCGATGCCAGCCATGAGAAATATGTTGACCTTATACTCGACACCATACGAGAGGCGGCCAAGAAGCGCGGCACAGGCATAGCGGAGCGCACTCACGAATATGTGGCCACCAAGATGAGGGAAGGCAAAGCTGTGCTCGCCCTCGATCCCAGCCAGCAGACAGAGCTGGGCGACAAGTTCGTAGGATTCAGCTATATCGAAACATGGGGCAACAAAGCCTATGTCACCACCTCTGGCCTTATCGTGCACCCTGACTATCAGGGACGCAACATAGCCAAGCGCATCAAAGACCACACCTTTACCCTGGCCAGGGTAAGATGGCCTCACGCCAAGATTTTCTCCCTCACTTCAGGCGATGCCGTCATGAAGATGAACACAGCATTAGGTTACGTGCCCGTGAGCTTCAATCAGCTCACAGACGATGAGGCCTTCTGGCGTGGATGCCGTGGATGCGTCAACCACCCAATCCTTGAGATGAAAGAGCGCAAGTTCTGCATCTGCACAGGCATGCTCTACGACCCGTCACAGCACAAGGGCGAACCGACCCCTGTGGACATCTTCCAAGAGATAATGAGAGAAATGGTACTCAGAGGACTGATGTAGTTCCCTCCCGACTTCAAAAGCGCGCCCTTAGAGAAAGAGGACAAGGCGCTCATGCCATGCGCCCTGCGGTCAGCGCATATAATACATTAAGTACACAATAAAGAAACACAATATAATGGAAAAGAAAAAAGTAGTGGTCGCCTTCAGCGGTGGCCTGGACACATCATACACCGTGATGTATCTCGCTAAAGAGAAAGGATATGAAGTATATGCAGCATGCGCCAACACTGGTGGCTTCTCAGCGGAGCAGCTCAAGACCAACGAGGAGAACGCTTACAAGCTTGGCGCTGCAAAGTATGTCACTCTTGATGTGACGCAGGAATACTACGAGAAGTCACTCAAGTATATGGTATACGGCAATGTGCTGCGCAACAACTGCTACCCCATCTCCGTGTCTTCTGAGCGCATCTTCCAGGCTATAGCCATAGCCCGCTATGCCAAGGAAATCGGAGCCAGCGCCATAGCGCATGGTTCGACAGGCGCAGGCAACGACCAGATACGTTTCGACATGACATTCCTCGTCATGGCTCCAGGTGTGGACATCATCACGCTCACACGCGACGGCAACCTCTCCCGCCAGGAAGAAATAGATTATCTCAATAAAAACGGCTTCGCTGCTGACTTCACCAAACTCAAGTACTCATACAACGTGGGCATCTGGGGCACATCCATCTGCGGTGGAGAGATTCTTGACTCCACACAGGGATTGCCAGAGTCTGCCTACCTCAAGCATCCGACAAAAGAAGGCCCGGAACTCCTCAAGCTCGGTTTTGATAAAGGCGAGCTTTGCTCTGTCAACGGTGTGCACTACGATGAGAAGATTGCTGCCATCCAGGAAGTTGAGAGAATCGGAGCATCCTATGGCATTGGCCGCGACTGCCATGTGGGAGACACCATCATTGGCATAAAGGGTCGTGTAGGCTTTGAAGCCGCAGCCCCCATGCTCATCATTGGCGCTCACCGCTTCCTTGAGAAATACACGCTCTCCAAGTGGCAGCAGTACTGGAAAGACCAGGTCAGCAACTGGTATGGCATGTTCCTCCACGAATCTCAGTATCTTGAGCCTGTCATGCCAGACATCGAGGCCATGCTCACATCCTCTCAGCGCAACGTCACAGGCGAGGTGACCCTTCAGCTCCACCCTCTGTGCTTCGAGACGGTAGGCGTTGACTCACCCAACGACCTTGTCAAGAATAAGCTCGGTGAATATGGCGAGACAGCCAAAGCCTGGTCATCAGAAGATGCCAAGGGATTCATCAAGGTGACATCAACAGCCCTCAGGGCATATTACCTCGCTCATCCAGACGAGAGGCAGTAAGCGGGCATTCAACACTCCCTAAAACAAATCACGCAATGATAAAGATTGGAATATTAGGCGCAGCCGGCTATACAGGCGGCGAACTCATCCGTCTGCTGCTCAACCATCCTGAGGCCGAGATAGTCTTTGCCAACTCAGAGTCCAACGCAGGCAACAAGGTTTACGATGTCCATGAAGGTCTCATGGGAGACACCTCGCTGGAGTTTACCTCCGCCATGCCCTTCGGCGACGTCGATGTCATATTCTTCTGCTTCGGCCACGGCAAGAGCGAAGCCTTCCTCAAAGAGCATGCCATACCGGCTCATGTCAAGATAATAGACCTTGCCCAAGACTTCCGCATCAAGGGCGGCCACGACTATGTCTACGGACTTCCTGAAATCCACAAGGCTGACATAGCCACTTGTCTTCACCTCGCCAACCCTGGTTGCTTCGCCACTTGCATCCAGCTCGGCCTGCTGCCAATGGCCAAGGCCGGACTTCTCATCCACGACATCGCCGTCAATGCCATCACCGGTTCTACTGGAGCGGGACAGAAGCCTGGAGCTACAACACATTTCTCCTGGCGCATGGGCAACTTCTCCGTCTATAAGCTCTTCACCCACCAGCATCTCCATGAGATAGCGCAGACGCTCAACGAACTACGCCCGGCAGCCGCGCCAGCTGTCATCGACACGCTCAACGAGGGCTACGAAGCGGAAGGCATCACCGTTGACTTCATCCCATACCGCGGCGACTTCGCCCGAGGCATCTTCTGCACGGAAGTCATCACCCTCGATGCTCCTGCCGACAAGGATGCCATAGTGGCTCTCTACAAGGACTTCTACCGCGACGCCGCCTTCACCCACTACAGCGACAAGGCTCCCGACCTCAAGCAGGTGGTCAATACCAACAAGGCTCTTGTGCATGTCGAGACCTTCGGACGCAAGGTCGTGGTCACCTCCATGATAGACAACCTCCTCAAGGGTGCCGTGGGACAGGCCGTGCAGAATATGAACATAATGTTCGGCATTGACGAGAGAGCCGGACTCAACCTCAAGGCTTCGGCCTTTTAACCACGAGGCTTCGAGCCTCATAACAACTAAGACACAATGCAACTATTCGACGTATATCCACTCCTCGATGTAACCATCGACAAAGGCAAGGGATGCCGTGTGTGGGACGAGAACGGACAGGAGTATCTCGATCTCTACGGCGGCCATGCCGTCATCTCCATCGGCCATGCCCATCCACACTACGTGGAGGCTATAAGCCGCCAGGTAGCCAAACTCGGCTTCTACAGCAACTCTGTGCAGAATCCCCTTCAGAAGGAACTTGCCGCTCGCCTCGGCAAGGCCTGCGGCTATGACGACTATCAGCTCTTTCTCATCAACTCAGGAGCTGAAGCCAATGAGAATGCCCTGAAGCTCGCCTCCTTCTACAATGGCCGCACCCGCGTCCTTTCAGCAGAGAAGGCTTTCCATGGCCGCACATCCCTCGCCGTGGAGGCTACCAACAATCCTAAGATTATTGCGCCAATCAACAGCAATGGCCATGTCACCTACCTTCCCCTCAACGACATCACGCCATGGGAAGAGGAAATACAGAAAGGCGATGTGTGCGCTGTCATCCTTGAGTGCATCCAGGGGGTCGGAGGCATCCGCATGGCCGACAAGACCTTCCTACAGAGCCTGCGCAACCTTTGCGACGCTCACAACACTATCCTCATCTTTGACGAGATACAATGCGGCTATGGCCGTTCGGGCAAATTCTTCGCGCATCAGCATTCGGGAGTCCAGCCCGACATCATCACCGTGGCCAAGGGCATCTGCAACGGCTTCCCTATGGGCGGTGTGCTCATCTCCCCGCGTTTCGAACCGGTCTACGGCCAACTCGGCACTACCTTCGGCGGCAACCATCTCGGTTGTGCGGGAGCTCTTGCTGTGCTTGACGTGATAGAGCGGGAACACCTCGTGGAGAATGCTGCCAAGGTGGGGCAATATCTCATTGACACTCTCACGGCAGAGATGAATGCAGGCAACCTGCCTCACGTCGTTGACGTGCGCGGCAAGGGGCTCATGATAGGCATCGAACTTGACATTCCGTATAAGGAGCCGCGTACACGCCTCATCAAGGAACAGCATTGCTTCACCGGATGCTCTGGCACCAATGTCATCCGTCTTCTCCCCCCTCTCTGTCTCAGCATGGAAGAAGCCCAGATGTTTGTTGGCAAGCTGAAGGCTGCGCTGTGACAAAATAAAGAATCTCCTCATTGTTGCTGGCCGTTGTCATGTCATTGGCAGCGGCCAGCAATCATAAACATGTCTGCTATGCACTACTTAGACAAATTCCGCTTCTGCCCTGCATGCGGCTCATCGCGTTTCCGCGTCAACGACAGCAAATCCAAACATTGTGACGACTGCGGCTTCACCTACTACTACAACTCGGCTGCCGCCACTGTTGCCATCATCGAGAACGAGAAGGGGCAGATTCTCGTTGCGCGCCGCGCCTTCGAGCCGGCCAAGGGCACACTCGACATCATCGGCGGCTTTGTTGACCCTGGCGAGCGCACGGAGGAAGCCATAGTCAGGGAAATCAAGGAAGAGATTGGCGTAGACGTAGACGAGAGCCAGCTCACCTACCTCTTTTCTCTGCCCAACACCTACGACTACAGCAACTTCATCGTTCGCACCACCGACAGCTTCTTCCATCTCCACCTCCCGTCAACCACACCTCTCTCTCCCAAGGATGATGTGGCCGCTTGCTGGTGGGTGGAGAAATCTGAGCTTGACACAGCTGAGATTGGCCTTGACTCCATCCGCCGCGGCATGGAACGGTGGTTGGGAAAATAGCCGCCTGCTCAAACCTCTCATTGGGCTTGCTCCCAGCCCCTTGTGAGCCTGCTCCCGAGGGGTTGTGAGCTTGCTCCCAAAGGGGCTTGCTCGCGGAGGGATGTGAGCTTGCCAGTGAGAGGATGAGAGCGGTGCTAATGAACCGTGGACAATGGAACAGCGGTTTTGTGGCGGCATCGCTTCCTTTTAGCTGATACAAAGTTACGAATTGTCAGGGTATTGGCAAAGCGTATGCGGCATTTTTTTGAAGGCATGTGTTGATTCTGCATCTTTTTGCATGGTTTTTCCATCTCTCGCCGATGGGAACCTTTTTTTTGAGGACGATATAGCTGTCACTATGCGTTCTTGCCAGACTTAGGTTTGCCCATCTCTCCAAATATTTCTATATCTATTTGGATATAGATATAGAAATATACTGGAGAGAGTACAAATGTGCTCCTAAATCCCCAGTCTTAGGGGTGGTAAATGTGGTTGGCTTCTTTTTGTGCTCTGGCTGTGTATTGACACTTCCTTGTTTCTTTCATATTGGGTGCACGCAGTCAGCAAAAGCCGCAGTTTTCATGCAAAAGTGCTTCCCTTGGCAGAAATATAACGATGGAGATTTGTTTGTTAGATAGAATAATGCTATCTTTGTGCGACAAAACGACGGCATGTTCACAACACAATAGCGGCATCCCATGCAAAAATACATTCACTCTCTTCCTGTCGGGGAAGTGGCTCCAGACATCATAGAGTCGTTGGCGGTCAATCAGTGCCTTGTGGTG
>JAXJBE010000120.1:0-1788 GCA_036303125.1 Bacteroidaceae bacterium | reverse complement strand
GTTCTCTGGATGCAAAAGTCTGACCTCCATCACCATACCTCCAAGTGTCACTGCCATTGACAAAGAAGCGTTCTCTTCGTGTGAAAGTCTGACATCTATCACCATACCACCAAGTGTCACTACTATTGGTGACCATGCGTTCTCTTGGTGCAAAAGTCTGACATCTATCGCCATACCACCAAGTGTCACTTCTATTGGCAACTATGCGTTCTCTTCGTGTGAAAGTCTGACATCTATCACCATACCACCAAGTGTCCGCACAATGGAAGGAAACCCATTTAAAAATTGGCATGGTCATATTGATATAAACTCACCCTATTTCAAATATGAAGATGGGGGACTTGTTGATGTTGAGAAGGGTATTCTTGTCGCCTTTTGTTCAAATGCAGAATCCTATACCATACCACCAAGTGTCACTTCCATTGGTGACTCTGCGTTCTATTGGTGCAAAAGTCTGACCTCCATTACCATACCTCCAAGTGTCACTTCTATTGGCAACTCTGCGTTCAGAGAATGTAAAAGTCTGACCTCTATCACCATACCTCCAAGTGTCACTTCTATTGGCATCGATGCGTTCTCTTGGTGTACGAGGCTGTCGAGGATTTACTGTTATGCACAGAATCCTCCTGAATTCGAATTCGAAAGCATACTCAAAGGGAGGCCGACATTATACGTCCCAAGAGAGAGCCTGGAGCGTTACAAGCAAGTATGCTCCGCTGGCCGTTTTGCCGATATTTGCCCGATAAATTACTATCTGTCATATTATGTGGACGGTAAGCTGTACAGCAGAGAACTGTTGGATATTGGAACTCATATCACTCCGCTGGCAGAACCGGAGAAGGAGGGGCATACATTCAGCGGATGGGAAGACCCGATTCCGGATGTGATGCCCACGTATGACGTTGCTGTCGGCGGACGCTTTAAGGTGAACACTTACAAGGTGACCTATATGGTGGGTGGCGAGGTCGTGCATGTTGATAATGTGGCATACGGAAGTCCTATTCCGGCCTATGTGTATAGTCCCGAGGATGAGGCTGTGGTCTTCAGAGGATGGATAGGCGAGCGTTATGAGAAGATGCCTGCATTTGATGTCGTTTACACTGCCGATATCGCGAACGGAATAGATGACATTGTCCAGGACAGGGAAATGGATGTCTATGATTTGACAGGCATGAAGGTCGGCACTACGTCAGAGTGGCACACCCTGAAACCGGGAACTTACATTGTCAATGGCAGGAAGGTAAGGAAGAGATGACTCCTGGCTTGTTCCATGGAATTTCGCATGGATGAAGATGCCGCTCTGAAGTCTTTTCGTTTGGGGTAACTGTCATGTGCCTCGGAATATCTCAGAGTGAGGAAAAAGCAGGGCCGGATTCCTGGCAGGGAGTCCGGCCCTTTCGTTGTTCTTGGGCTTGCCGTCCGCTCATGGTCCTGTCCCCGTGAGCCTGCTCAGGCCGGGGGGGCTGATTGCGCATGGTGGCCCGGGGCTTTTGCCCTGTAGGGGGAAGGTGCGATTTCATTGTGAACGGGGCGGGACACTGGTCATTGTGTGTCACTGCCCACTATGATTATTTTTGCAAAACGGCTATATTTGGGAAAAGTCTGTCTTAGGACATCAAAAACGGGGCTATAAGCGTCGAAAAATTGTCTTATAGGACAATTTAAATTCTCTTATAAGACATTTTGAATTGTCCTATAAGTGAGAATATCGCCCAAATGGTACCGCCGTATCGGTCTGTTGGTACCGCGCGGAGCGGAAGCGTGGTACCGCTCATATCGGTCTGATGG
>JAXJBE010000119.1:0-10119 GCA_036303125.1 Bacteroidaceae bacterium | reverse complement strand
AGTAAACGCTGAAGCCGCCGAAGCTTGCACCAACGGCACCGAGACGGTCTTTGTCAACGAATGGCAGTGTGGCAGCGTCGTCGATAGCGCTGAGATAGTCTTTCATGCACTGGCCAGTCCAGTCGCCGCTTATCTCCTCGTTCCATTCAGAACCGAAACCTGGCAGTCCGCGGCGGTTAGGAGCAACCACCACGTATCCGTTGGCTGCCATTATCTGCATGTTCCAACGGTAGCTCCAGAACTGTGATACAGGACTCTGTGGGCCGCCTTCGCAGAAGAGCAGAGCAGGATATTTCTTGTTCTCGTCGAAATCAGAAGGCAATACCACCCATACGAGCATGTCCTTGCCGTCGGTAGTCTTCACCCAGCGCTCTGTCACCTTGCCGAGAGAGAGTTGAGAAAGGATTTCCTTGTTCTCCGAAGTCAACTGCTGTACCTTCGACTTCTCAGCCTTTTTCTCTGGCGTCACCACGAAGATGTCGTTTGGTGCCGACATGCTCTGGCGGATGGCAAGCAGCTTGTTGCCGCTGTTGGCAAGAGATACGGACACGAAGTCTGCGCAGTCGTTTGTCATCTGCTCCACCTTTCCTGTCAGGTCGGTGCGATACATGTTCACGCATCCGTGCCATACACCGATGAAAGTGATGGTCTTGGAATCTGCCATCCAGCAGAAGTCATCCACGTTGGAGTCGAACTTCTCTGTGACATACTGCTTTGTGCCGGTGGCGAAGTCATAGACGCAGAGTCTGTTTCTGTCGCTCTCATATCCGTCGTGTGCCATGCTCTGCCATGCAATGCGTTTGCCGTCGGGCGAGAACTTGGGGTTGATGTCGTAGCCAGGGTTGTTCTTCAGATTCTCGGCAGAGTTCACAGCCTGGAATTTCTTTGACTTTGAAGTGTCGTTCTTGGGTGCTACGTATCCGGCTGGCTTGCAGAGGTTCTTGGTCTGCTTTGTAGCCAGTTCATAGAGATATATGTCAGAATCTGTAGAAGTGGCATATTCCACTCCTGACTTCTTTCTGCATGTATATGCAATGCTCTTTGAATCAGGGCTCCATGCCAGCTGCTCCACACCTCCGAATGGGTTCATGGGACACTCGTATGGTTCGTCGGCAAGGATGTCTGTGCCTTCGGTTATGCCCTCGGCTGTGACATCAGCCAAGAAAGGGTGGGGGATAGTCTCCACGTATTCGTCCCAGTGGCGGTAGTTCAGGTCGGTGATGAGCCTTCCGCTGGCCAGAGGCAGGTCTGACGGATTCTTCTTGATGCTTTCATGATAGGCTATCTGTTTCACGAGGATTACCTGTGTGCCACTTGGCGAGAACTTGAAACCGTCTATGCCTGTCTTGTCGTGGGTCAGCTGCCTGCGGTCTGTTCCATCGGCATTCATAGACCAGACCTGTCCTCCGGAAATGAAGGCGATGCGTTTGCCACCCTCTATCCATGCTGGATCAGTCTCGCTTGCAGAAGCTGTAGTGAGCTGACGGATGTTCTTGCCGTTGGCATCCATGATGCAGATTACCTGGCGACTCTTGTTCTGTTTCACACTGTAGTAGCCCACCTGGTATACGATGAGCTTTCCGTCGGGTGACGCCTGGGCAGATGCAATTCGTCCCATTGCCCAAAGGGCCTCGGGAGTCATCTTGTTGCTGCTGAGCGTGACGTTGCTCTTTCCGATTGTTTCCACTGTGGTCTGTGCTTTTAGGCTATGGCATCCCAATGAGAGAGCCATGGCGAGGATAATTGATTTTTTCATAATATAGAAGGTAAAAAAGCCTGCGAGGAATTCCGGCATTATGCAACGCCTGGAATCCTTTACAGACTTGTTGTTTGATACTTAGTGGCCCTTTCTTCTTTTCATCTCCTCGCGCTGCTTGCGGAGTTCCTCGGCCTGCTTCTGCATGGCCTCGAGTCGTGCGGCAAGTCCGCTGGTCTTCTTCGGGTTCTTCTTGTTTTCCTCGTATTTGGCCTCGAGGATAGACAGAAGCTTCTCATCGTTTGTGGTCTTGCGCAATGTCCACATGATGGCAGCGCTGAAGAAGAGTGATATGAAGTAGTAGAAGTTCAGTCCGGCAGAATAGTCGTTGAACATGAAGAAGAACATCACTGGCATGAGATACATCATCCACTGCATTGCCTTCATTTGTTCAGCCTGCTGGCCTACCATCTGGTCTCTCTGCTGGCGCATTGTCATTATTGAATACAATACGTTGGCTACACAGAAGAGGATACACGTGAGGCTCAAGTGGTCGCCGATGAGCCACAGATTGGTGTGCCACTCTATGATTGGGTCGTAGGTAGAGAGGTCGCTTATCCAGAGGAAGCTCTCACCTCTTAGCTGTATGGCGTTAGGCACGAAATTGAACATCGCAATCCAGATAGGCATCTGGATGAGCATTGGCAGACAGCCGCTCAGAGGGCTGACGCCATACTTGGAATATTCTGCCATCATTGCCTGTTGCTTCATCATCTGGTCTTCTGGCTTGTCGTATTTCTTCGTTATCTCGTCGAGCTTTGGTTTCAGCACACGCATCTTGGCCGAAGACATGTAGCTCTTCTTCACAAGCGGGAATGTGATGAACTTGAGGAGCATAGTGATGAGAATCAATACGATACCCATATTAATGTCGAGCTTGGTGAGCCAGTCGAAAACGTAAATGGTGAACCATCTGTTGATGATTCGGAACAGAGGCCATCCCAGATAAACCAGGCGCTGCATCTCAAGGTCTTTGCCGAACTTGCTCTCTTCCTCTACGTTCTGCAGCAGACGGAAATCATTAGGACCATAGTAGAACTCCAATTCTGTAGGCTGCTTTCCAGTCGGGTCAAAGAATGTTTTCATCTTTGCTCCGTACTGCTTCAGATAACCAGAACCCTTCTCCTGCGGAATGCTTGTCATCTTGGCATTCTTGCCTAAGTCCTTCTCTGCTATCATTACGGCACTGAAGAACTGGTTCTTGAATGCCACCCAGTCGATGTTGTCCTCAACAGTCTCGTCGGTCAGTTCCTTACCCTCGTTAAGATAGTCGGTTCCGCCTTCGGTCAGATGGTATGTGAGCGACGCATAACGGTTCTCGAAAGTGAAGCCCTTCTCCTGCTGACGACATTTGTCTGTCCATTCCACATCAATCGTGTTGTAGTTTGGAGAGAACATTCCTGCCATGCCGTTTGCCTGAATAGAGGCATGTAGCATGTAGTCTTTACCCAGCTTGTATGAAATAGTGAGCGATTTTCCGTTAGCTGTTGCTGCAGTGAACGTTACCGTAGAGTCGGTGACGTTTGAAGGCGTGAAATACATGTCACTCGTCACGAGGTTTGTCTCCTTGCCTGCAAGCATGAATTTGAGTTGCTGGTCTTTAGCGTCGAAGAGCGTCACGTCATTGTTGCCGTTGCGGTCGGCGAACCCTTTGATTACGGCTTTCTGTACTGTGGCTCCCTTTGTGTTGAGCGTGAGTTCTACCTTTTCGTTGCGGAGTGTCACGTCTGTTGACTTTCCAGACATCACCTCATGGAAGAGGGATGTGGTGTCTGTTGCCAGCGCCTGGGCGTTTGCCTTGGCTGCAGCTGCATCGGCAGCCTGTTTTGCTGCTGCTTTCTTCTTCTCCACATTGGCTATGGAGTCTTGCACTCTCTGCTGCTGGGCTATTTCCTCGTCTGACGGTTTGTTGTACCAACTGAAACCGATGAGCAATGCTGCGATGAGCACAAAGCCCGTGATGGTGTTTTTATCCATTGTCAAAAATAAGTTGTTTTTCTGATAAATATTGCGTTATTAACCGGTTGTCATTTCTTACCCTTCTTGCAGGCTATAGCTGTTTTCACGAAGTCAAGGAAAAGAGGATGCGGGTTGAGCACCGTACTTGAGTATTCCGGATGGAACTGTGTTCCGATATACCATTTCAGTCCTGGTATCTCCACGATTTCAACGAGGTCGCTCTCTGGGTTGCGTCCCACACATTTCATTCCTGCACGCTCGTATTCCTGCTCGAAGCTGTTGTTGAACTCATAGCGATGACGATGGCGCTCCTGTATGTGTTCCTTCTTGTAGATTTCAAAGGCGCGTGATCCTTGTTTCAGTACACATTCATAGGCGCCGAGTCGCATCGTTCCACCCAAGTCGGTGATGTTCTTCTGGTCTTCCATGATGTCGATCACGTTGTGCTCCGTCTTCTCATCGAGTTCACGGCTGTTGGCATCTTCATAGCCAAGCACGTTTCTCGCGAATTCCACAACTATCATCTGCATTCCGAGGCAGATGCCGAAAGTTGGAATGTCGTGAGTCCTGGTGTAGTGGGCTGCAACGATCTTGCCTTCTGTTCCACGCTGTCCAAATCCGGGACATATCATTATGCCGTCCATTCCCTGCAGCTTTTCTGCCACGTTCTCCTCAGTGAGCTTCTCGCTGTTGATGAACGTGATGACGGTCTTGTGGTCGTTGTAGGTGCCGGCTTGAGAGAGGCTCTCCCTGATGCTCTTGTATGCATCCTGAAGGTCGTATTTGCCGACAAGACCTATATGTACTTCTTCTGTGGCTTTCTGTCTTCTTTCGAGGAAGCTCTTCCATGGTCCGAGTGCAGGAGTCTCTCCCGGCTCAATGCCCATCTTCTTGAGGATTGCCGAGTCGAGTCCCTGATTCTGCATATTGACGGGCACTTCATAGATGGAAGGCAGGTCTTCGCTTTGTACGACGCAGTCGAAGTCGACGTTGCAGAAGGATGCCACCTTCTTGAGTATTCCGTCTCCGAGGTGTTTCTCGGTTCGCAGCACGAGAATGTCGGGCTGTATGCCGACGCTCTGAAGCTCTTTTACGGAGTGTTGAGTTGGTTTGGTCTTCAGTTCTCCGGCTGCTTTGAGATAGGGTACGTAGGTTAGATGTACGCATACTGCATTCTTGCCCAGTTCCCATTTCATCTGTCTTATCGCCTCAAGGTATGGGGCGCTTTCTATATCGCCTATCGTTCCTCCGATTTCCGTTATTACGAAGTCGTAGTGGTTCTTCTCTCCGAGCAACTTTATGTTCCTCTTTATCTCATTCGTGATATGTGGAACTACCTGAATCGTCTTTCCCAGATAATCGCCACGTCGCTCCTTGTCTATCACAGCCTTGTATATGCGTCCTGTGGTGAGTGAGTTCGCCTTTGTGGTCTGAATGCCTGTGAACCTCTCGTAGTGTCCGAGGTCGAGATCTGTTTCCATACCGTCCACGGTGACGTAGCATTCACCGTGTTCATACGGATTCAGGGTTCCTGGGTCGATGTTGATGTAGGGGTCGAATTTCTGGATTGTGATGTTGTAGCCCCTTGCCTGTAATAACTTACCTATTGAAGAAGAGATA
This sequence comes from Bacteroidaceae bacterium, assembly GCA_036303125.1. Classification (GTDB taxonomy): domain Bacteria; phylum Bacteroidota; class Bacteroidia; order Bacteroidales; family Bacteroidaceae; genus Minthosoma. The sequence goes on along the minus strand of JAXJBE010000119.1, from coordinate 4,784 downwards.
ATTCCCTTGCCGAGCGATGATACTACACCGCCAGTGACGAAGATGTACTTGGTTTCAGTCACGGTCTTGTTGTTTTTATTGTTTATAATATTCAAACGATTTGCAAAGTTAACAATAAAAACATTTATAGCCAAAGGATTAGCTTTTTTTCGCTTTTTTCTTCTATGAAGAATTATGGGTCAGCGGATTGAGGTTGGTTTAGAAGAATAAAAAAAAGAGAATGACCGAAATCATTCTCCTTATGTCGGGGTGACAGGACTCGAACCTGCGACAGCCTGGTCCCAAACCAGGAACGCTACCAACTGCGCTACACCCCGATTGTTTTGTTTAATGTCTTTATGTTATCAACACAGTGGTGTTTTACTTACATAAAAAGAGAATGACCGAAATCATTCTCCTTGTGTCGGGGTGACAGGACTCGAACCTGCGACAGCCTGGTCCCAAACCAGGAACGCTACCAACTGCGCTACACCCCGATTGTTTGTCTTGACAATCTTCTTGTTCCTGCAACTCTTGTTGTGTTTGTTTCTTGATTGCGGGTGCAAAGGTACGTTTTTTTTTTGTTTCTGCAAAACTTTTCAAGAAAAAAGCATTAAATTGCATGCTCTTTTTTTAATAGTTTACAGAGATTTTCCTAAAAACACAATTTCCACATTATTAAATATTGTTTTTACCTTACCCGTATTGCAATTGTCTGATTAATATCAGAGCTGGAAAGGGGATGGATTATAGACGAATGGTGGTCTGTCACATCCCCTTTGTTGGTTTGCAAGCATTATTGTTGTATTATCCTCATACTAGTGAGTGGCTGTCAATGTATTTTAGCATTTCGTTTTTGTAGCTTTCTGAGATGGGGAGATATTGGTCACCGATAACAATGCGGAAGCGATCGACCAGTTCCACTTTGGGCATGTGTACGATGTATGATCTGTGTATGCGCATGAATTCTGGCGAAGGAAGGTATTCCTCCACCTTCTTCATGTTCATTAGAGACATGATGTTTTTAGAACTGTCAGTGAAATAAAATTTTACATAGTCTTTAACACCCTCTACATAAAGGATGTCGTCGAAGTTGATTTTCTGCAGCTTGTATTCGCTTTTCACGAACACGAACCGGTCTTCGCGCATTGTCTTCTGTCTGTCTTGAATGTCAAACCACTCAAGAGCCTTGTTTGCAGTCTGCAGGAATCTCTCGAAACTGATGGGTTTCAGAAGATAGTCGAGAGCATTGACATCGTAGCCGTCAATCGCATATTGGTTGAAAGCCGTAGTGAACACGATTTTCGTTTCCTTGCTGATTATCCTTGCAAATTCCAGTCCGCTGAGTTCCGGCATCTGGATGTCGAGGAAAATCAGGTCGATCTTTCTTTCGCGTATGGTCTTAATTGCTTGTATGGCACTGTTGTACACTCCTTCCACTCTGAGGAAGGGCACCTTCTGAGCATAACTTTCCAGCAGCTCTGCTGCCAGCGGCTCGTCATCAATTATCACGCAATTTAGTGTCATAAATATATATGTTAGAATAATAAATCTTGTTATTGTCTTTTGTTCCTTTTTCCCATGTATACTTTTTGTGGTAGGCAAGTTCGAGGCGTTTGCCCACCTGTTCAATGCCGATGCCGTGACCGCTTCTGTCGGTGTCGTTTTTGGGGAAATTTGAATTTTCTATCTCGCATGCGATATGGTTGCGGTCGGCATATATGTTTATGTGTATGAAACTGTTTTCTGCCGTTCCTATACCATGCTTGAAGGCATTCTCTATCAGCGAGATAAAAATTAGGGGAGCAATCCTCAGTTCCGTGTCTTTGGGCACGTTTACCTGGATTTGTATCTTGGTAGTCTTCGGAATGCGGATTTTCATAAGGTTGATATAGCTGTGGATAAACTTAATCTCATCGTCGAGTCTGACGAAGTCCTGCTGGTTATCGTAGAGGATATGCCTGAGCATACCGCTGAGTTCCAGTATCGCCTCTTGTGCTTTCTGCTGGTTGAAGGCTGTGAGGGCATAGATGTTGTTGAGGGTGTTGAGCAGGAAATGAGGATTGACCTGATTCCTCAGGTTCTTCAGCTCTGCATCCTGTTTTGCCATCTCTGCTTCCCGACGTGCCGTTTCTGACGACTGCCATTTGATTGACAGTATCGACATGGATGCTATGGCTGCAGTAACAGTCATGTTGAAAACGTTTCTCAAAATGAATATCAAGTCCATCAACGCATTCGGCTCTCTCATCTTTTTCATCGGATGCAGGTGATGTTCCGGATGGAAGAATACCCTATGGCTCACCTGAAACCAGATATGTAGCCCTAATCCCATTAGTATCACCAATGCTATGGTATATGTCCAGAACTTACGCTTTTGTCCTTTGAGCAACAGTTTGGGCGTGAGGTATAGATAAGTGGTGTAGAACACCAGCATCATGGCAATTGGTGTGGAAAACATCGGTATCAGCTTGTCTGCTTCAAAACGGTCACCTCTATCGAAGAATGTGAGCGGGGATATTAATATCACGAGCCATACGGCAACGTGGATAGCGACAAGGGCCTTCTTGTATGAGTTCATGGCGTTGAGTTTGTTCTTCTTATATTTAATCATTCATATCTGAGAGCCTCGATAGGGTCGAGCTGTGCTGCTTTCTTTGCCGGATACCAACCAAAGAACACACCTGTAAAGGTACACACGGCGAAGCTCATGACGATACTCCATGGCTGTATGTATATCGGCCAGTGGGCAATGAGGTTGATGGCATATGATGAACAGACTCCTATCAGTACGCCGATAATGCCTCCTGTCACGCTGAGCAGTATCGCCTCGATGAGGAATTGGTTAAGGATGTCCACTCCGCGTGCTCCAACGCTCATTCTGAGTCCTATCTCCTTGGTTCTCTCTGTCACGCTCACATACATGATGTTCATGATTCCGATGCCGCCCACTATAAGTGAAATGCCTGCCACACATCCCAGCAGAATGGTCATCATATCTGTGGTTGAGTTCATCATTGATGCAAGTTCCTCTTGTGAGCGTATGTTGAAGTCGTCATCGTCGGCCTCCTGCATGTCTGTGGCCTCTTTCAGTTTGTGGTTACGACGCAGTATTGTGGTTATCTCGTCTGTAGCCTTGTCTGTAAGCCCTTCTGTTATTGCAGAACAGTTGATGCTTCCGAGATACGTCTGTGCGAGTATCCTCTTCATTACAGAAGTGTATGGGGCAAGCACGAGATCATCCTGGTCCATACCCATCGTGTTGTATCCTTTCTTCTTCAACACTCCGACGACTCTGAAAGGTATGCTGTTGAAACGCACCACACGCCCGATGGGATCGCTGCCGTCGGGAAAGAGATTGTCAACTACGGTCTGTCCTAGAACGCATACCTTTGCGCTTGACTTTATGTCTTCATCTGAAAACATATCTCCATCGCTCACGCTGAGTTGGCGGATTGAGAGATAGTCGGTGTTCACTCCATAGATAGTAGATGGGGTGTTGTTGTTGCCGTAGATGAATTGTCCGCTTTTGTTCACCACCGGACTTATTGCTGAAATGTACTTACATTCGTCTTTAAGCGACTGATAGTCGGCAAGTTTCAGGGTTTCCATTGATGAGGCATCCTGTCTCACTCCGCCTCTCATGTCGGCTCCAGGGTTTATCATTATCATGTTAGAGCCCATCTCGGCAATGTTTGCTTGTATACTTTTCTTTGATCCCTGGCCTATGGCAAGCATGGCAATGACCGAAGCCACGCCAATGATAATGCCGAGGGCTGTAAGGAAAGACCGCATTTTATTGGCGGCTATAGCTCTGAGGGCTATCTTGAAAAGATTGCTATAATTCATTGTTCTGTCCTCATTGGTTTATTCGTCGGTGCTTGGCGGTAATTGTGCAAGTGCTTCAGCTGCCGACTGTATGTTGTTGTTGTATTCGTCACTTATCACCTTGCCGTCTCTGAGCATGATGTTACGGCTCGAATAGTTGGCCAGGTCGGGATTGTGTGTCACGAATATTATAGTTCTTCCTGCAGCGAAGAGTTTCTGGAAGAGCACGAGGATTTCAAACGATGTCCTCGTGTCGAGATTTCCTGTAGCTTCGTCAGCAAGTATTACGGCAGGGTTGTTCACCAAGGCACGGGCTATGGCCACACGTTGCATTTGTCCACCTGACATCTGGTTGGACTTGTGGTATAGGCGGTCACCCAATCCCACTGCCTTGAGGGCTTCAATTGCCCTGTCATGTCTTTCTGTTGACGAAACGTCTGAGTTGTACATCAGGGGAAGCTCTACGTTCTCTATGCTGGTGGTCTTTTGCAACAGATTGTAGTTCTGGAATATGAAACCTATTTTTCTGTTGCGCAGCACGGCTCGTTGTGGTCTTGACATTGTTCTCACCGATACCCCGTCGAGCAGATATTCACCGCTTGATGGAGTATCGAGGCATCCGAGCTGGTTTAGCAATGTAGACTTTCCGGAGCCCGACTTACCCATGATGGTTACGAATTCACCCTCGTATATCTTGAAAGAGACGCCCCTCAAGGCATGTACCATCTCATCGCCTACAAGAAACTCTCTTTTAACGTTCTGTAATTCTATAACGACTTTTTTACTGTCCATATTGTTCTGATTAATGAATTTATTCAAGTTCCAAGCACGTTTTTATCCCAAATCGCTTTCTATGTTAATATCCAAATGTTTTGACCATTATTTTCAATTTATGCTGAGATTTTATATTCAGGGGTGAATGTTTGGCGATTTCTGACCATGGCTGTGACCAAATGTACAAGTTTGTTCTTGACATT
>JAXJBE010000118.1:0-14850 GCA_036303125.1 Bacteroidaceae bacterium | reverse complement strand
GTATTTGCTGAGTTTTACCATCTTGCAGATGTACTCGGTCTTGTCAACATACAGGCAGTCCATGTCCACCACTTCGCTGTATGTCTGGATGCCCACGGGCAGCCGCTTGAGTGTCTTGTTCTCCATATCGATATGATTTTATTATCGTAGATTTCGTTCTTCCTGTTTATTTTGCAAATATACGGATGTTAAACGAACTGACAAAGGGAAGCGGGAAATAAATTCGCGTTTGACAAGGATAAGTAATGTTCAAAAAATAACTTCGGCAATTTTGCTTCAGATTTTTGAGTTATATTGGGACAGCGGATATATCAGGTTGGCTCCGCCTTCCTCAGTCACGACTCGGCAGTGTTCAAGCGAGCTTGACACTGCTCTCGCTGCTCCTTCGGTTGGTGATGCACTAATAATCAATTGCGTCCCGGATGACAAGATGTCCCGTATGGCCAACCCTGAAGGGGGTATTTACAGGGCAGGGTCTTTGACCCTGTCTTTAGGTAGCATGCAGAAACGGGACAAAAAGGTAGGGTCAAAGACCCTACCCTGTAAATAGCCCCTTCAGGGCTGGCCATCCAGAACTAAATCATCCAAGACCTGAACTGGCCTGCCGGAATTAAGTAATATACAAAAAATAACTTCCACGGTTTTTACCAGTGCGCACAATAAAATAAGGATTTCGCTGTTCAAAAATTGCCGAAGTTATTATTTGAACATTACTAAAAGGCAACAACTATAGCTATGCCGCCATCAGCTGAAAAAAGACCAATGTCAGAAGAGCCTGCAATGGGTCTGCAATGGGTCTGCAATGGGTCTACAGTGGCTCTATCATGACTATATCGTGATTCTATCGTGCCTCCGTTATGCCTCCGTTATGCCTCCGTTGTGACTCTAATATCCTGAAGGGGGAGCATCAGAGGTGGAACGGAGACATAAGGGAACGACCCACCATAAGCAGGCGTTCAAATTCAGCACGCCAATGTTGTCGTGAGTCTTGAAGTATGCTGTGAGTCGAGGGATAAGTTGGGCGGCTGGGAGCAATGGATACTCCTGCAACAGGCTTACTTTGGCATGCCGGATTAGTTATAACGCAGACTAATGGAGATAGACTCCTCGCGGCTACCTCTCAGTCTCTGTCATTAGTCACTCGTTATGCATTGTTAGATTTCAACGTGAAGAATGCTTAATAGATTGTAAAGATTGTGGATTTGTTTTGTGGGGTCGAGTCATTTTTATATATTTGCATCCATTATTGAGAAAAGGGCGCAGAACAATGGTGCCGTTTTCTGATGATGCATACTAAAAAACAGAGGAGTTTTTGAATGAAAGGTATTCTGAAAATATTGGGAGCTGCCGTGGCGCTGCCATCTGTGCTACTGTCGGCTTGCTCGGCTAATTATAGTATTACTGGGACATCCATCCAGTCGTTCTATGACGGGGATATGGTTTATCTCCGCCCGATGGATATGAGTGTGACGAGGGCGGTTGACTCGTGTCGCATTGTTCATGGCGCGTTTTCCATGAGCGGGACGCTTGATTCGGTCAAGTGTGTCAGGATGTTCTTTGGCAATGCGGGTGATAATATCCCGGTAATCTTGGAGGAGGGTGAGATAAGGGTGGTGGATCTTAACAATGCCATGAAGGTGGAGGGAACTCCGCTCAATGACAGGTTTTATTCTTTCATGACTCGAAGGGACTCGCTGATGTATCTGCTCAGGGAGTTGCCTCGGAAGGAGAGTACCATGATTCTCGATGGTTATGACTATGATGAGATAATGTGTGTGCTCGGCGAGGAGGAGGGAGAGCTGAGGATGGCTATTGACAGGCTTGAGACAAAGTTTGTCATTGATAATTTTGACAATGTCTTGGGGGTGACTTACTTCCTTGTGCTTTGCGACAATGCTTATAATCAGTATGGGTATCCCACGACGACTCCGCAGATTGAGGAGATTTACAGTCAGGCTCCTGAGTCGTTCAGGACGAATAAGGATGTGGTGGGGTATATGTCTCTCTGTGACAGCGTGAGGTGAAGGCTCTGCCGCTGGGACGTTGCTGCGGGATGGTGGTTTTTTGCAGTCGACTCGACTCGCTGGCTTTGAAGAATGAATGTGCCGGACTCTGTGCCGGCGCAGGTTTATAGATCTTTTATTGGTAAATACATGTTCTCATATTAATTGTAATAGGTAAAAAGAGTAGGCGGCTGTAATGTGCCGCATACGATGAGGGGCGGCAGTTGTGATAACTGTCGCCCCTTTATTGGTGTATGTGGGGTGTTTAATGCGGTTCGTGGTGTGTGGTTTGCTTACCCGTTCATGCTCAGGAGGAACTCTTCGTTGCTTCTTGTCTTGTCTATTTGTTTCATGACGAAGTCCATGGCTTCGAGGGCTGTCATGTCGGCTATGTGGTTGCGGAGAATCCACATGCGGTTGAGTGTTGTCTGGTCTTGGAGCAGGTCATCGCGGCGTGTGGATGAGGCGATGAGGTTGACTGCAGGGAATATGCGCTTGTTGGCGAGGTTGCGGTCGAGCTGGAGTTCCATGTTGCCTGTGCCTTTGAACTCCTCGAATATGACTTCGTCCATCTTGGAGCCTGTGTCGATGAGTGCTGTGGCGATGATTGTGAGTGAACCGCCGTTCTCTATATTGCGCGCTGCGCCGAAGAAGCGTTTGGGCTTGTGGAGGGCATTGGCGTCAACTCCGCCTGAGAGCACTTTGCCTGAGGCTGGGGAGACGGTGTTGTAGGCGCGGGCGAGGCGTGTGATGGAGTCGAGGAAGATGACCACGTCGTGGCCGCACTCTACCATGCGCTTTGCTTTCTCAAGCACGAGGCCTGCTATCTTGACGTGGTTTTCGGCGGGGGCGTCGAAGGTGCTGGATATGACTTCGGCGTTGACTGTGCGTGCCATGTCTGTGACTTCTTCTGGTCGCTCGTCGATGAGGAGCATCATGAGGTAGGCTTCGGGGTGATTGGCTGCTATGGAGTTTGCGATGTCTTTCATGAGCATGGTCTTTCCTGTCTTGGGCTGGGCCACGATGAGGGCGCGCTGTCCTTTGCCGATGGGGGAGAAGAGGTCTACGATGCGTGATGAGCGTGACGGGTTGGGCTGCTTGGTGAGGTTGAATTTCTCGTTGGGGAAGAGGGGGGTGAGAAACTCGAATCCGATGCGGTCGCGCACTTTGGATGGCTGGCATCCGTTGATTCTCTCTATGGAGGAGAGGGGGAAGAAGCGTTCGCCTTCGCGTGGGGGGCGCACGAACCCGTCTACCACGTCTCCTGTCTTGAGTCCGTAGTGTTTGATCTGCTGCAGGGTCACCATTACATCGTCTGGCGACGGAAGGTAGTTGTAGTCGCTGCTGCGCAGTATGCCGTAGTTGTCGATGGTCTCGAGCACTCCGCTGACTTTGATGATGTCGTCAAACTTGTATTCGGCGTTGTTGTATGAGGGTGTGGGGATGTAGTAGTTGTTGTTGGCATGCTCAGCGTGTTGTATTTGTGGGGCCTGCTGTAGGGTGGGCTGGGCATCTTGTGGCTGACAGGTGAAATATGAGTTTTCTGATGGGATGTCTTCGAGGATTATGAAGTCGGAGGTGGAGTCGCTTGCTGCTGATGGTGCTTTTTCTGGGATGGATGTGTGGCTCGCTTTCTCTCCTGCTTGGGGGGCTGTGCCTGCTGTGTATGTCTCCTTGTCTGCTTGGGTGTCTGTATCTGATGCTGGTGTTTGGTCTGTGTTCTCCATGGATGTTTGTTCTGTTGCCTTTTGTTCTGCCTCGTCGTTGTCTTTACGTCCGCGCTTTTGTGGGACAGGTATGATGATTCCTGCAGCAGCGGCTGCTTCTAAGGCAGCTTTTTCTGCCTCGAGCTGGGCTTTGGATTTGCGTCCGCGCTTTTTGTGGACGGGTATTACTATTCCCATTGCAGCTGCGGCTGCAGCTGCTGCTTCTGCCTCGATTTGGATTTTTGTCTTGCGCCCTTTCTTCTTTGGTTCGTTTGGCGCTGACTCGTCGGAGGGTGTTAGCGCTGCGTTCGCTTCATCTGTAGATGTGGGGTGAATTGTGTCGTCTGTTGTTTCTGCCATATATTTGTTTGCTTTTTTTTTCTTTATGTTTGTTTTTGCCACTTTGTTTCTGGGGGCTGGCTGATCTGTCAGAGACTGCGCTGGAAGCAAAGTTGGAGGCTTGTTCGTCCAGGATGGTCAGTTTGAGGTCAAGGGGCTCCATGTTTTCAGGGTGTCTGATGCCCATGCTGGTTGCGATTTTGTGGAGCTCTTCGGTGTCCTTCTGGTTGAGTTCTTCTAAGTTGTACATGTTTTATGATGTGGGGATATTGAGTGCTTTCCATGGACGGAAAGACTCCTTGCCGAATGTATTTTGTGATAGCAAAAATGTTTGAGAAAGGTTCTTCAAAGGCAATGGTTGTATGTGAAAGAGGTATTGCCTCTAAAGAAGATGGTGCAAAAGTAGTGATTTTTTTTAAAACCACAATGCTTTTGCACCATTTTTTTATGAATTCTTGTTGATTTGGTCTATATAATCTAAAAGTTCGTCTTTGCCGAGTTTGCTTGTGGAACTTGTTATGAAGTATGGTGGCAGTTCTTCCCACTCTTCTTTTAGGGCTTCAAGATATTTATCTGCGGCGGGTCTGACTTTTGTCACAGCGAGTTTGTCGGCCTTGGTGAAAACGATGGCGAAGGGGACTCCGTTGTTGCCGAGGAACTGGATGAAGGCGAGGTCTATCTTCTGGGGGTCGTGGCGGATGTCGATGAGGACAAAGAGGCAGGTGAGTTGCTGGCGGTGGAGCACATAGCCGTTGATCATGTTTTTCAGTTTTTCCATCTCTTTCTTGCCGCGCTGTGCATATCCGTAGCCTGGGAGGTCGACGATGTACCATGAGTCATTGATGAGAAAGTGATTGATGCACATGGTCTTGCCTGGTGTGGATGAGGTGAGGGCGAGATTGCGGCGCTCTGTGAGGGCGTTGATGAGTGATGATTTGCCCACATTGCTTCGGCCAATGAAGGCATATTCTGGGAGGTTGGTGTTGGGGCACTGTTCGTGGGAGGCTTTGCTGCCAATATATTCTGCTGATGTTATTTTCATTATGGTATGGATGTTTTTTGTTTGATGAATGTTTTTATGGGGGTGGCTATGCCAGTTCTGAGAGTTCGAGCCAGCGGAGTTCCTTCTCGTCCAGTTCGCTTCTGAGCAGTGGCAGACGGCGGCTCATGGATGTTATTTCGTCTGCTGATGTTGTGCCTCCGCACAGGGCTGATTCTATTTTTTGTTTTTCCTCTTCGAGGGCTGCTATGTCTCGCTCGAGCTGGGCGAACTCTTGCCTTTCCTTGAAAGTGAGCTTGCGCGCTCGGTTTTGGTTGCGTGAGTCAGAGGATTGTGAGGCGTTTTGCTGCTTGGATGGTTGCTTGGCGTCTTGCTTGGCTGCTGATTGCTTGTCGTTTTGCTGCTTCCATGCGCGGTACTGGCTGTAGCTGCCTGGGAAGTCCTGTATGTTGCCATTGCCGTGGAAGATGAGTGTGTGGTCGACAACGCGGTCCATGAAGTAGCGGTCGTGGCTGATTATGATGAGGCAGCCGCGGAAGGTCTTGAGGTATTCTTCGAGAACCTGCATAGTGATGATGTCAAGGTCGTTGGTAGGCTCGTCGAGGATGAGGAAATTGGGGGCTTTCATCAGGACGGTGCAGAGATAGAGCCTTCGCCGCTCGCCTCCGCTGAGTTTGTAGATGTAGCTGTGCTGCTCTTCTGGTGTGAAGAGGAAGTGCTGGAGGAATTGTGAGGCAGAGAGTTTGTCGCCGTTTCCCATGTCAACATATTCTGCTATGTCTCTGACTGCATCAATGACTTTTTGGTCTTCGCGGAAAGACATGCCTTGCTGTGAATAGTAGCCGAAGCGAACGGTCTGCCCGATGTCGAAGATGCCGCTGTCGTGGGGCTCAAGCCCGAGCAGCATGCGTATGAAGGTTGACTTGCCGGTTCCGTTGTTGCCTGCGATGCCCATTTTCTCGTAGCGCGAGAAGGTGTAGTTGAAGTCTTTCAGTATGACCCGCTCTCCGAAGGCTTTGCAGACATTGTGAGCTTCAAAGATTTTGTTGCCTATGTATGTGCCGCCCATCTCCAGCCTCATTATGCGTTCTTCGATGCGTGTCTTGGCTCTTTTCTCAAGTTCATAAAATGACTCGATGCGGTATCTTGCCTTAGAGCTGCGTGCGCAGGGTGTGGAGCGCATCCATTCGAGTTCGGTGCGGTAGAGATTGTTGGCGCGTGCTATCTCTGCGTTCATGTTGTCTATGCGCTCTTGCCGCTTCTCGAGATAGTAGCTGTAGTTGCCCTTGTAGGTGTAGAGCTTGGAGTTGTCCATCTCCACAATGGAGGAGCAGATGCGGTCAAGGAAGTAGCGGTCGTGGGTCACCATCAGTATGGCCATTGTGGAGCGTGAGAGTGTTTTCTCCATCCATTCGATGATGTCCATGTCGAGGTGGTTGGTTGGCTCGTCAAGGATGAGTAGCTCGGGTTGGCTGGCGAGGACGCGGGCGAGGGCTATGCGCTTGATTTGTCCGCCGCTCAGTTGTGAGGCTGGCCGGTCTGCCTCTTCCTCTGTTATGTTCATCTGTGTGAGATGCTGCTTGTAGAGCTGGAGGTATTCTTCGCTCTTGTCTTTGAGTTGGGCGGGTGTGATGGTGGGTGTCTGTTCGAGGTAGCCCACTTTGAGGTCTTTGCGGAGGATTATCTTGCCGCCGTCATCGCTCTCCTTGCCTGCTATGATGCTGAGGAGGGTGGACTTGCCTGTACCGTTTTTGGCTATGAGGCCGATGTGCTCTCGCTCGTTGATTGTGAGGGATATGTTCTCGAAGAGCACACGGTGGCCGATGCGTTTGGTGAGTCCTTGTATTTCAAGATATGGGGTTGCCATTGTAGGAGTGTTTTAGGGGATGGGGGAAAACTGTCGCCATGTTTCACCAGTGTGTTTATTTCCTGATGAAATTCATCTCTTTTGCAGTCAGTGTGCGGTATTCCTCCGCATGTTTGCAGTGGTTGCGGAATATGTCGATGATATTGTCGAGGTCTCCTATGCTTTGGTTTTCGGCTGTGACTTTATATCCCGCTTTCTGCAGTTTCTCGGCCCATGTGCTGATGCTCTCTGTGACGGTGGCTGAACTGGTGTTGAAACTAAAAGGTATGAGCCTCACTTTCTTCATCTTGTCATGCTTGAGCCGGCGTGTCAGGCTGTCAAAGGATGGATAGCCATTGGTGGTGCCGACATACCATGTGTTGAGTCCCTTGTCCTTGAATATATAATCGAGCAGGGCAAGCTGTGCGTTCTCTTCACCATTGGCCTCGTCGAAGATGATGATGTTGGCGGTCTTTGGTGTGCCAAAGGCTTGTGTTGTGAACTCGATGACTTGTTCGTAGTCTGCGGTGGAACTGAGCAGGGGCTCGCCAAGGCGTATCTGCTTGAACTGGCTCTTGGCATTGTCTACCATATTGCGGAGGCATTGCATCTGGGTGTCGTTGTATAGGCTTGACGGTTGCAGGAGGACGTGGGTGTAGCCTTCTTTGGCCAGGAGGCTTAACAGCTCGTCTGGCGTGTGCGTGACAGAGGCTCGCATGGCGTCGCTTTGGCTGATTGTCTCTCTTGATGTCCATGCTTCTCTCAGTTCGTAGTTGGGGTATGCCTGCTTGAGTTTGTTGCCGAAGCGGTTGTAGCGTTCGAGCACGAAGGGGTCTTTGCTCCCTGTGTGTACAGCCACTATGACAGCCTTGTCGCTCTGTTTCATTGACTCGAATATGTTGACTTCCATCTCTTTCACTTGCGCTGACGTGGGGGTGGAGAGGGGCTGGAAGAGCATCATGAGGGCAATGAGCTTATATGATGTTTTTTGATTCATGGTCATTATTCGTATTGGTTCATTTCTGCAGCTGCTCTGATGGCTGTTATCTGGTGCTTGGTGATGGCTGGCACAACGGTCTTGAGCAGATGTTCGATTTTGTTGACGCATAGTGACTCTTCGCCTTTCTCTATCAGGCGGAAGGTTCCGTCGCCTGGTATGGATATGGCTACAGGAACGTCTGCTGCGGATGACGCAGGCTGTGGCTGTATGCCGTTGCGCGTGAGTGCTCTGCAGCAGAGTATGTGTTCGGGAGAGTTCTTGTGGGCGATGACTGTTACCGTCCGCGCTGTTTCGTGATGGATGGAGAATGTGGCAGAGGTCCGGTCAAAGGACATGATGTCATTGGCGAAGTAGCTGTCTATGCTGCCGTTTAAGCAGAGGTCTTCGGGCATGCCTGTGGTGAGTCCGTGTTCATTGTCTATGAGCCATATTTGGTCGGCTACCTGCAGGGCGTGCTCTATGTCGTGTGTGCTCATGAAGATGGTCTTGTTTAATGCCTTGGACAGGCGGTGGAGAAGCATCATCATGCCAATCTTGCTTGGATAGTCAAGGAAGGCGGTGGGCTCGTCAAGGAAGATGATGGGGGTCTCCTGGGCGATGGCCTTGGCTATCATGACCTTCTGTTTCTCGCCGTCGGAGAGTGTGTGCACTTTTCTCTGCGACAGGTCTGAGATGCCGACCCAAGTGAGGCATTTGTCTACAATCTTCTTGTCTTTGTCTGTGAGTTTGCCCCAGAATCCAGTGTATGGGCTGCGTCCCATGCTCACCACTTCTTCTGCGGTCATGTTCTTGATGCCACTGTTGTCGGTGAGCACAACACTGACAACGCGAGCGAGCTCTGCTGTCTTGTATTGATTGAGATTTTTGTTTATGACGGAGATGTTGCCTTCCAGTGCGGGTTGGAAGGCTGAGAGTGTGCGCAATAGGGTGGATTTGCCAGCTCCGTTGGGGCCGAGGAGACATGTCAGATTGCTGCCATAGAGATGGGCGTTCAGATTGGAGGATATGATTTTGTTGCCTCCTTTTATTTTGTAACCTGTGGTGAGGTTGCTTATTTCTATTGTAGTATCCATAACGTGTGCAAAGTTACACATTATATATATAAGTAAAGGTTAAAAAAGCGGAAAATCGAGTATTCTGTCAATTATTATCAAAGAAATTAGAAACTAAATGCATATCTTTGCAAGTAGAATAAGCAAATCAAACAGAATTAGTAATTCAAGTAAACAAGACATTATGATGAACAAAACAGCCGTCATTGCCATGGCCGCTCTGATAAGCAGTTCGGCTGCATTGGCAAAAGACATAAAGATGATAGCTATAAAGACTTCTCCTGTGGTGAAAACTGTGGAAAAGGGTGAAGAAATCAAGAATGCGCTCAGGGTTCTGCCTGGGGTGAAGAAGGTGGAGCCTGTCACGGTGGATCTGACTGTAAATGTCAAGTATGATGCTGACAAGACCTCCAAGGCCGAGATTCTGAAAGCCATGAGCAAGATGGGCTACAAGACATACGTGGTCAGCGATGAGAAGAAGGGCGAGAAACCAAAGGTGGACGCTACTTCTGGTGCGACTAAGCAGAAGGGGAAAAAGAAATGAATGCCCTTCTGGACAAACCCCGATAAAACATAAATACTAATTTATAGACGACCCCTGAATATTTATTAACCCCATAGAGTAACTGATATGAATGCAAAGAACTATTGTGTGATATTGGCTGGAGGACTGGGCACACGTCTGTGGCCAATGAGCCGAGAGAAGCAGCCGAAGCAGTTTATTGATGTGCTCGGTACAGGAAGAACACTGATACAAGACACATACGAACGTTTTGCCCGAATCATAGATTCTGATAATATCATCATTGTCACCAACGAGAAATACAGGAATCTCGTGATTGAGCAGATACCGACTGTCAGAGAAGAGAATTTGCTCGTTGAGCCCATGAGGCGTAATACGGTGCCTGCTGTGATATGGGCTGCCCTTGAGGTCATACGCCGTTGTCCAGATGGCCGCATGATAGTGAGCCCGTCAGACCAGAACATATCTAATGTTGAGGCCTTTGAGGAGGATGTACTCTGCGGACTGGACTATGTGGGCGAGAATGAAGTGCTGCTGACGATGGGTGCTAAACCTAATCGTCCGGAGACATCCTATGGTTACATACAGATGGCGAACCGTGTTTTGGGAGGACATGACATATATAAGGTGCGGAGCTTCACGGAGAAACCCGCTGATGAGTTTGCCAAGATTTTCTATGAGAGTGGCGAGTTCTTGTGGAACACGGGTCTCTTCCTCTGGAGCGCGATGTCTTTCGTCCGTGCAGTGGTGCAGGTTAGCGAAGACATGAAGACTCTTGTCGGTTCGGTTGTCACGGGCTACCGTAACGGTGAAAATGTCTCTGACCTGCTGCTCGAACTCTTTGCAAAGAGTCCTAATATGACTCTCGAACAGGGCATCTTGGAGAAGTCGGACAATGTTGACGTGAAGTTGTGTCACTTTGGATGGGCTGATCTCGGCACATGGACAGCCGTACACGATATTTTGCCACAGTCGGATATGGGCAATGTGGTCATTGACTCCAAGTCTTTGCTTTATGACTGCAAGGATTGTATCATCAAACTCCCCGAGGGACACGTGGCTGTGGTTCAAGGTCTTGAGGACTATGTCGTGGTGGAGGATGGCAACGTGTTGGTTGTCTGTCGAAAAGGAGACCAGAAGAATATACGCAAGTTTGTCAATGACGCTCAGCTTAATCTGGGAGAGGAGTATGTGTAGGTAATTAGAATTTGCAGAGGACAAACCTGACAATTAAAAAATGCCATTCGGAATGCATGTAATTTATGCATTTGTCCAAATGGCATTTTTTATTTGTCTGTTCTGATGTGTATGAATATCGGGTCAGCGGATATTTTCGGTTGGTGCGGCTTGGGTAATCAAATGCATTCCGATGGCAGTCCTGAAAGGACTATTTACAGGGTAGGGTCTCTGACCCTACCTTTGGGTTGTATGTAACGAACAGAGTATCAAACCCAGAAAGGGTTATTTTCGTGGAGGGTCACACCCCTCCACATCCCTTTCCTGCACAAGGCAAAAAAGATTTCTGACAAATTCCAGACTATTTCTGGCAATTCCTGACTAAAACAAAAGTCGTTTCGCCTGCGGAACCATTGCACGGTCACATGTCCGCATAGCGGACTGGATTTGCGGTCAGGAATCATCAGTAATATCCAGGAATCATCCAGGAATATTTTTATCTTGAATTTTTCAAAAAAAGATTTCTGACAAATCCTGACCAATGCTTTATCTGCTTGACAAACGGTTGGTTTAGTACGAATGGCTGAACTGATGCTTCTATTGTATCTAATGGCACTTCGGGCCAAAGGACCTCGTGTTGAATAACCCTTTCAGGGTTAGATACTTGGCACGCTGAGATAGACGAATAGACAGGGTCAAAGACCCTGCCCTGTAAATAACCCTTCCAGGGTTAGCCATCTGGGACATCTTGCCATCTTTAATGAGGCTGACCATCTGGAATGCATATCTTGCCATCCGGGATGCACTTGGTATCCAAGCCGCACCAACCGAAAAAATCCGCTGACCCTAAATATCTGATGTGTGAGAATATAATCCTTTATTTACAGGAGCTTCAGAATGTTGTCCTCCAGACTGCCTTCCATGAAGTCGCTGCGCAGGACTATCTCGTTGCTTCTGTTGACGAGGAAGAATGTGGGCAGATTGTTGATGTTGTAAATGCGTGATGAAGCACCGTCCGTCTCGTGGACACATATCCATGGCAGATTGTCGCAAGAGAACTTCCAGAAGTGTAGGTCATCATCGAGTGAGATTTGGTAAATCTCGAATCCCTGGCCGTGATACTTCTCATATAGCGACCTCATTAGCCTGATGCGCTGCGCTGACTGCTGGGCGCTGTAGAGTGTGAAGTCTATCAGCACCACCTTGCCTTTGAGGTCAGATACGCTCTGCATCTTGCTGTTGACATCGGGCAGAGTGATGTCAATGATGCCAGTCTCTGCCACCTTGCTTTCGTCCACCTCGAGCACAGTCTGCTTGGGCGCAGCCGTGTTGTCCATGCCTTTGATGGCCATATTGCAGAGTTGCTTGGTGCGGTCGGCATCAGGATAAGTGGCGTCCCATGCCGTAGCCACTGTGGCATAGCATTTCACATCACTCCGGTCTGTTAAGGGATTGAACAACTTGAATGTTCCTCGCAGGTCAGTTATGTCCTGGCAAACAGCGAAATAAGCTGCAGCTGAGGACGGTTTCTTATAGATGTATCTTTGCTTGATTTCTTCTTTATAGGCTGAGAGCAGATTGTTCACGCTGTCTATCATGTCGCCAGGGTACATGTCCTCGTCTTTCTCTATCTTGACCAATTGTGATTGGAGCTTCTGCTGCATGAGGCTTATCTCCTGCAGGTCTTTGCTGCTCTCATTTCCGCTGATGGTGTAGTCATGTTCCATAGTGGCGAGCTTGGCCGAGACAGTGATGGTCTCTGCACTGTCTGCGGTGATGTTGATGAAATGATGTCCGGAGTGGAGGGTATAGAAGTCGGGACAGCCATTCGGGGCTGGTGCGGCAAAGGAGAATTGACCATCTGATCCGAGTCTGGTCGAGTCAACATTGTGTATGCCGTCAAGAGCGCAATGGGCGAGGTAGAGCATGGAGTCTGCTCCTCCTTCTATGGTGCCGCTCACTGTCAGCTGTGGACCTTTGTCGCATGCAGACAGGGCGAGAGTTCCCAAGATGATGGAATAGAGTGCTTTTCTCATAATGTAAGTGTTTTGAGTGCAAAGTTATGTATTTCTTCGCTAAAATAAGATGGAAAAGAAAGATTTTTGTTGGCGTATGACTATTATATATTCAAAAATGAGTATCTTTGTCCGATTTTTCGTGTGTGAATCCACGACACAGTTTTTTTTACAATATATTTTATTTTCAAGATGAATGTAATTACAAAGAAAGTCTCATTGCCAGATGGAAGAGAAATCAGCATTGAGACAGGTAAGCTCGCAAAGCAAGCCGATGGTTCTGTGATGCTCCGCATGGGCGACACTATGCTCCTGGCCACTGTTTGCGCAGCCAAAGATGCAGTGCCAGGAACAGATTTTATGCCACTCCAGGTAGAGTATCGCGAGAAGTATGCCGCAAATGGCCGTTTCCCTGGAGGTTTCACTAAGCGTGAAGGAAAGGCGAGCGATGAGGAGATTCTGACATGTCGCCTTGTCGACCGCGCGCTCCGCCCGCTGTTCCCGTCCAACTACCATGCTGAGGTGTATGTCAATGTTATAGTCTTCTCTGCAGACGGCATTGATATGCCTGATGCACTTGCAGGTTTCGCTGCCAGTGCCGCACTCGCAGCTTCAGACATCCCATTCGAGGGTCCTATCTCAGAGGTGCGCGTTGCACGTGTTGACGGACAGTTTGTTATCAACCCAACATTTGAGCAACTCAAGCAAGCAGACATGGATCTCATGGTAGGTGCGACAGAGGAGAATATCATGATGGTCGAAGGTGAGATGAAGGAAGTGCAGGAGTCAGACTTGCTCGAAGCTCTCAAGGCGGCTCACGAGGCTATCAAGCCACAGTGCCGCATACAGAAAGAGCTCATGAAGGAACTTGGCACAGATGTGAAGCGTGAATATTGCCATGAGGTCAACGATGATGAACTCAAGGCAGATGTTCAGGCTAAGTGCTACCAGCCAGCATACGACGTGACAAAGCAGGCTCTTGAGAAGCACGCTCGCGCTGAAGCATTCGAGAAAATTCGCGAAGACTATAAGGAAGCATACGCAGCTGCACACGCTGATATGTCAGAAGATGAGCTTGCGGAGAAATACGCTCTTATTGACCGTTACTACCACGACGTGGAGCGTGACGCCATGCGCCGCTGCATCCTTGATGAAGGCACACGCCTCGATGGCCGTCACACTACTGACATCCGTCCTATCTGGTGCGAGGTCTCTCCGCTTCCTGGACCTCACGGCTCTGCCATCTTCACACGTGGTGAGACACAAGCTCTCGCTACAGCCACCCTCGGCACAAAGCTCGATGAGAAACTCGTAGATGGAGTGCTCGAACGCTACTATATGAAGTTCCTCCTCCACTATAACTTCCCTCCTTTCTCTACAGGCGAGGCCAAGGCGCAGCGTGGTGTGGGACGTCGAGAGATAGGTCACGGCCATCTCGCTTGGCGTGGCATCAAGGGACAGCTCCCAGACGACTACCCATACACAGTGCGTGTCGTATCTGATGTGCTTGAGTCTAACGGCTCATCATCAATGGCAACAACATGTGCTGGCACACTTGCCCTCATGGATGCAGGTGTTCCAATCAAGAATCCGGTAGCTGGTATAGCCATGGGACTCATCAAGAATCCAGGTGAAGACAAGTACGCAATCCTCTCTGACATCCTCGGCGATGAGGACCATCTCGGCGACATGGACTTCAAGACTACAGGTACAAAGAATGGTCTTACTGCCACACAGATGGACATCAAGTGCGACGGACTCTCATACGAAATCCTCGAAAAGGCTCTCATGCAGGCTAAGGCTGGTCGAGAGCACATCATGGGCGAGATGATGAAGACAATCTCTGAGCCACGCCCAGAGCTTAAGCCACACGTTCCACGCATAGAGCAGATCATCATCCCCAAGGAGTTCATTGGTGCTGTCATCGGCCCCGGTGGCAAGGTCATCCAGCAGATGCAGGAGGATACTCAGACAACTATCACCATTGATGAGGAGGACGGCGTAGGCAAGGTGCAGATTGCAGCTCCAAGCAAGGATGCCATCAATGCCGCTCTGGCCAAGATTAGAGCTATTGTCGCCATCCCTGAAGTGGGCGAGGTATATCACGGCACAGTGCGCTCAGTCATGCCCTATGGATGCTTCGTAGAGTTCCTCCCAGGCAAGGACGGACTGCTCCACATCTCTGAGATT
>JAXJBE010000117.1:0-1735 GCA_036303125.1 Bacteroidaceae bacterium | reverse complement strand
TCTTCTTGACGAATGGACATGCAGTATAGGCAAACTGATTAAGTGGGTAACGCTTGCGTCCCACCTACTCAGTTTGTTATATACCGCATGTCGTTTCGTGATGCTCCTTCCTGCTGAGTGACCTGGCTTTACGTCATGCTCCGCTGACATAAATGAAAGGTCTCTCAGGTGGAACTCCAGTTGCATCCTTCATGGTGTGGGGCGAAGCATTATAACAGCTGGGTGGGAATGTCCTTGCAGACACCAACAGCCAGTGCGACAATAATGAACTCTTCGTCTATCTTTGATGACGGAATGTTCATGTCGTACCTTTGATAGAGAGGCTTCCTGCCCATAGTCGATACGCTCGACCATGGAGCAAAGGAAGTCTCTCCATCAAACTGTTAGTGTTTGCGGACATCGGTGTGGGCGAAGGTTAAGCTAAAGAAAGGATTATACGTTATAGCAGGGAAAGAAGCATGTTGAAACGAGGACAACCATCTTTATATAAGTTGAAAGAAGGGAGGGTCAATGAAGAATGCAGCTGTGAGCAAGAGCATCTTCTCGACGAATAGACACGCAGTATAGGCAAACTGATTAAGTGGGTAACACTTGCGTCCCACCTACTCAGTTTGTTAGATACCGCATGTCGTTTCGTGATGCTCCTTCCTGCTGAGTGACCTGGCTTTACGTCATGCTCAGCTGACATAAACGAAAGGTTTCTCAGGTGGAACTCCAGTTGCATCCTTCATGGTGTGGGGCGAAGCTGTATCTTGGTAAATGAAAATACTCTGGAAAAAGGATAACTCATCGTTTTCGACGAGATAAGGATTATATAGGTCTTACATAGAAGATTATACAGTTGTGTACATGTATTCACGTCCACATGAATACAACAACACAAAAGAATGATTGCCACCACCAGAACTGGAAAATCTGATACTGGCAATCTTCATTATTTTAATAAACAAAGGAATAGTTCACGTTGAAATATACATCAGACACCTTCATGGTGGTAATGACCATAGACCTATCCTCGGTGGTGAAACAGTATTGGTAGGAAGTTTCATCGGATGCAGATACGAGAGTGTAGTGTTTCTTCAGATAGTCTATTATCAGACGGCTGTTGGAGATAAGTTCCGTATCAATGACTGAATACAGGGTGCTGTCGCTTCGCAAGAAACTATAGAGAATAGCCTCGTTGCCATTACCCGTCTTATATGCCAACTGAAAACTATCAGCGGTCTTTTTCTCTGCCTCGAAATGGTAACGCATCATTGTACCACTCATGTAAGCTGTTACTTCATCCAAGGACGCACCTTTGATGTGATACGGCTCAACCCATACTTTGAGTTCGGATGATGGTTTTTCAGTTTCTTCAATAATGTCATTATCACCACAAGAGGTAAACACTGTTGCCACCAACAATGACAGGATGGCGGTTAGGAAATACTTTTTCATTGTCTTTTTATTTTATTGGTTACTAATATTTTGAACTATGTTCTCACGTCCACATATATATATATGTATTCATATCTATATGTATTCATGTCCACATGTGTACACGTCCACCTATATACATGGCTACATATCCACATGGCTACATCACCTCATGAATCTCTTTCGACCTGATTTTCTTCACCTTTCCATGCTTGGACTCATAAGCCTCTATACCTTGTTTCATGACATATTCCATGAAGGAACGGATAGTAAAGCCTTCTTTGTGGGCAATGGCTTGCACCTTGTCCACAAGGGC
>JAXJBE010000116.1:0-39267 GCA_036303125.1 Bacteroidaceae bacterium | reverse complement strand
GGGGAAGTCGGGGTGAAGAGCGAACCGTGGGTGTCACCGACAGGCTGTGTGTGGAAGCATGACACACTCTGTCGGCCCACGCTCGCCCTGCGCCGGAGGCCGCCCGGACTGGAACGGAACACAGGGTGTCGGCGTGCCGGGCTTTGCGGGTGTCCTGCGGTCCGCCGGCGTTGATGCAAACCTATAAAAGGAAAGTTCAAGGGAACAATGCCTGCCGCAGATGTTTTTCCACATGGAAAGGGACTGCCGGATGTCAGCAGCCCCCTTGTCACGTTCAATCTTCCCAATCCACACCGGCATCATTCATTATGTCCCGCAGGATTACGCGGCATCGCTCCGTGTCCGCTTCCTGTATCATGGTGCGGATTGTTGCTCCGGTAGGTGGTGGAGTATGCGAGTTCTATCAGTTCCTCGTCATTGACAGTCAGTTTTTCTTTTTCCATAGTCTTGCCGTTATCTGTCAGTCGATTTTTCCCAGTTTTGCTTCAGCAATCAGCCGTCCGCCATGCCACAACGTGATTGTGCCGGGAACGAAGCCCATGTCATCGTATGCCACGTGTCTGAGATAATTACGATATTCCTTTCCCGAAAAGTTCCTGCCGCTGAGATTGCGGAATACCATCGGAACCGAAATGCCGTCACTGCTTGACAGGACGGTTTTGCCGTCCTGTCTGATTTCGTCCATGACTGCAACGCCGTTTTCAAGGCTGCTTCTGTCTGAAATGTCTTTAAGCACTGTCATGTCCATGGCTCTAATCCTTTTTCCGATGAATGATGATGCAGTCCTCCACCTCTGTCGGTTTGCCGAATAACGGGGTGCTGCTGAAATACGGTTCGGTTCCGCCTTCCACGCTGTCACCGATTGGTACAACAAGCTCGATGCCCTGTTCGCGGCAGATTTCGTCAATCTGCTTGATTTCGTCCTCTGTCAGGTTGCTTGCATCACCGTTCACCAGATAAGGCAATGCGTAAGTGGGGATTTTCTCAATGTTCTTTTCCATTTTCTTTTAAGTTTGAATGTTAGACTTGTGGAGTGGCTTTTCCCTGCCTTAACCGGGCTTGCGGGTCGGCCGCTCCTGTTTTCTTGCGGCATCGGAGGATGGGGCCATAAGGGGAATTAGGCAAGGCCTTCGAACGGAGTGTGCCTTGATGTTTGCCCTGCCACCTCCAATTTCGCCGCAGGAAACGGACGGGCGACTGCCGGATAAATGAAATGTGGTATAAACGGTTGTCGTGTGCGTACAAAGGGATGTGTATGACAGATAAACGGAATCGCAGGACTACAAAAGGATGAACGCAGCCCGTGAGCAAAAGAAAAGACGGCTGTAGCCGTCTTTTGATGAGAGAGGGATGGGAGCGTCACGCCGCTTTCTTTTTGGAAGCCTTGCCTTTCGCCGGCTTTTTCCCGTCGGTTTTCTTCTCGGTGGACAGTTCGCTGACGGATGTGGCGACGAAGACGATGCGGTTGTGCTTGGTTCCGTCCTCCGACGTCCATTCTTCCGGGCGGATGAATCCTGAAACCTGGACGAGCTTGCCTTTCTTGAGAAGCTCGAAGGTCGATGCCTCTTCGGACTTGCGCCAGCACTCGCAGTTTACAAGGGCCGACCTGCGGATGGTCTCGTCACCGTTGGTCTCGGTGCGGCTGACTGAGAGGGGGAAACGGGCAACCGAGCTTTTCTCGAAGTTGCGGATGTTTGCGTTGACGGCTACATAGCCACTGAGGTTGAACGAGTTGGTGTTGTTTGTTGAAGTTGCCATAACTTTAAGTATTAAAGAGTTAAACATTTAATTTTTACGATGCAAAAAGATGACATGGGCATAGGGTAGCACCAGCGGAAGGTTCGGCAAATACTCTTTTTGTCAAGCCTGCGAAAAGAAAAAGGAAGATTTGTTGAAAGCCGTTGGTCAAAGGTGGCAACCGTCCCGTAGGAGCATCAGTCTCCGCCATGCTCATAACTTCGCATCAGGAAAAATAATTGTGTATGACTCGCCGTAATACTGTTGTGGCAGCTTGACGACACCATACTGTCCCGGATGGCTGTACGTTGAAGCAATTCCGTATAAGTTCGTAAGCTGGGTATTGCACGCCTCCCTCTGTCATGACGTGACACTGACGGTGAAGCGGATGCCCGGACGGGACTATGTATGCGTGTGCGGCTGTCCGTAGATGTATAGACCGCTGTTCAGAAAAGGCAGTCCTATGATTGACGGCCATACGGGAGAATGGATGATTGAAAGGATGATGGGGAATGCACCGCAGTCTTTGCCGCATCCGGCGAACGCTGCAGAATATATCCGGCGGGAAAAGGGAAAAGGCATGAACAAAAAAGGCGATGCACGGTCAGATCCGCCTTCAAGGACGGCACGGCTTGTCTGCATTGGCGAAACAGACTGCCAGATAAATGGATTTGCCGGATAAAAAAGGAATCGGAATCATCGGCGGAGCCTATGGAATGATAAAAGGAGGCCTTCAAAAAAAAGAAATAAAACAGGAATACCGGGACAGTGCAGTCCGAGCGTATTGCCCGGACTGCCGTCACCGTGCCTTGGCGCAGTCAGTCGAAAACAATCACCCCGTCCCGATGTGCTGCTATCTCCTCGCCGTTGGGAAGCCTTACAACGACCTCTGTGCCGTAGTCTCCGACAATCTGTCCGTCACAGATGCCTTGGCTGTCTTCGAGCAGGGTGCAGTATGCGCCGATAATGTCTGATGTTTCTTTTGTCTCGTACATGGTTTTGTCTGTGTTAAAGTTACTGGTTTTTATCCCTTTCTTTCCGTTTGGGCGTCGGGGACTTGAATATTACAGTGCCTGTAAAGGTGGCGCATGGCAGACAAGGCAAGGTTTTGAAGGGAAAGATTGAGCAGAGCCTCCATCTTGCAGTGACAAACACGGTGTGCCTGACCTTGACGCTCTGACGGCGGCTTCTACCTTTGCACCGTAATATTCTGCCATCCCGACCGGCAAGCAGGAATATGATAACTCCGTATAGAAAAGGATGGAATGCCTGCTCCTTGGGCGGACATATAGAAACGGACGGTATTGTGACCGTATAAAAGGGAACCGGAGTCTCGACCGGACGGTAACTCCGTCAAATATAAGAGGAACGGCGACGAATGATTCAAGAAGACAGGCAGGGCAAAGCCCCGCTTGTCCGTCTTTGTTTATGGTGGTGTAATACAGGATTTCATCGACGCTGCCTAATCTCCGCCAGCCGTTGTAAATCCTTTCCCCGTCAAGGTCGATAACCGCCAGACGGCAGTTGTCCACTCCGTCACGGCTCCGTTCAGAGTCAAAGGTAATGCTGATGCCGTTGAAATATCCTGCGGCAAGCAAAAGCTGTTCGACGAATTTCACGGCTTCGGCAGAGTATTTCTTCATGGCGGATTTGACAGGGATTTCATCATGGTTGTTTCCGATGAAGTTATAAGGCAACACCCTGTTGCTATACGAAAGCAGGAACGGCTCATGGTGCTTCTCTCTGACAGGGAGATTTGTCGCCAGATATTCTTCTTTGGTGATGATGTAGCTCTCGGTCATATCCTCATTCATATAGATGCAGTAGGCTCGCTTCGCCCGTTTCCGTTTTTCCTCATAAACCCTTTGTTCCATAGCGTCCATGCAGTTGTATCGGTGTCGGGGAACACGCTTGATGGCATTGACAAAGGTGGGGGTCTTGCAGTACCCGAACTTTTCTGCAAATTCGGGTACTGTACCTATAAAATCATATCCTTTCCAGTTGTATCTGTTCATATTCCTGTCGCTTAAAAATGATAGTCAATTACACCACCAACATAAAGCAGTGTTCCTGCTTCAAGGTCATTCAGGCTTTTCATAAAATCTCCCGATTTTTCCGAATAGGAAGAACATCCGCTGTTGTCATCATAGAAACGGCTTCCGGCGTCAAGCGGATTGTCTATCGCTTCTTTCAGATGATACAATGTGCTCCATTCACGGATATTGCCTGCGGTTACGAGCGAACATTTCTCTTTTATCAATTTGACCCATTCCTCCAGCCATGCTTCCACTCCGCCGTTGTAACGGATTGTGTTCTCGTCTATGAGCGTGAACATCCCTTCAGGCAGGATTTCGTTCACGAGACATTCTATGCGTTCCCTGCGGTCTTCTTCGTCAATATCTGAGCAATAGTCAAGGTCTGAACAGTCCCCTTGTTGCAAGGTGTCCTCATTAAGGAGAGCGTCTTTTTCTTCAACCTTTTCGGTCGTTATCTGAAAAATAGTTGAGTGCATAATTCTGTTTTTTTTAATGTTATTATTCCAGTTCTGTTGTCAGGCTGATACAGTCTGTAAGGACAAAATCCCCGCCCTCAAATTCAGCAAGCGATTTAAGGTCTTCAATGCCGTTGCAATAGAAGAATACCTTTTCATCGGTGGCATCGTCAGCATCAACAGATAGCTTTATTGTTACAGGCTGTGGCTCGGTGAAACTTTCATCTTTCCACACGATTTCACATTGCGCATAAAGCGGTTCTTTCTCATGTTCAGCACTATAATCAGCATGGAGCTTGTCAATGTCCGTTTTCACTTCATCGACATCGGAGAGTACAACTCCATAGCCGCAGTCATCACACCAGCCGTAGATAAAGGCTTCATCCGTATAGTTACGGAAAGATTTGTCATTGGGGTTAATCATGGCTTCGCAAGCCACGTGCATACCGCCGCATTTTGTACATATTACTTTCATATCTCAAATTTTTATTTTCCCTGCCCTTGAAGCCTTTTCGACTTCGCCTGAAGGGATTGTTTTACGTGCGGTTCAAACGGGGGAGGCAAGAACAGAGGGCAAGGAACCGGGAATGAAATTTTATGAAATGCCGTAATCTGTGATTGCGGAAAGTTTCCGTCAAATTTCATTGGAGGTAGCCACGGCGGTACTTGAACGGCGTTCGTCCACCGTAACTTTGCACGCGAAAACAACCCGTGGCGCAGTCGTGGCAAGCATAGCATATCTCTACAAAAGGATATTGCTTGAGTAAAACAGGTGCTGTCTAAAATGAAACTATAAAAGGGCTGCCACCTACAAGGACAAAGCCACCCGCTGTGGATAGCGGATGGTCTATGCTTCGACTGTTATTTTTGAGTTCTTTTGCTCATCAGAGTAAGTTGGCTGGGGCGGTCTGCAAGCCAATACGCATCGCTGTCAAGGTAAACGCATCTGCCACCGTTCCAAGGTTCCTCGAAAGCCAGTATCTCATACGGACCGAACACCACGCCGTAATCGTTTGTGAACGCCACCATGTCGCCGACTTCCAAATCGTTGTCTGTGGCAATAACCTCTGAAAGCCTGTTGTAAAACACCGCGCCTTCAGCCTCATGTTTTTCTCTCCACTTCAGAAACTCCTCTTTATGGCTTCTCGTTGGAGGTATCGGTGTTAATTCCGAAGCCAAGACCTCCGCTTCCGAGTAGTCGCTTGCAATTAAGATGATGCTGTCCTCATACACTTCTTTTGGTGCGGAAATCACTTTGTAATCGCCAGTGGATTTGCCGTTGTCGGGGTCATTCCAATAAAGGAGGTTGCCGTTCTTGATAAAATCGAATCTGCTCATTGTCTGATGTTTTTTAATTGTTGTTATTTCCCTTTGTTCGGTCTGTTTGCGACCGTAGGGATTTATTTTCTTGCCCTAAAGAATGAGGCAGGGACAATACGACAAGGCTGATACGAAAAATACGCTCGACAACGGAGAGGAAGATTTTACGGATCACTCGCGATGACAGTCGGCATTGGCATGATTGGAACGGTCCGATTTACCTTTGCAGAAAAATAGAATCCTCCACAGGTCGCACAGATAGGGCTGTTGGAATCGTTATAAAAGGATGATCTGATTATAAATGGATGACCTGTAAATGGTCTTGAAGAAATCCGTTTCTGTTATAACAGGATATGCTGGCGCAGACTGCGGGGCAAAAAATCCGTATCAGCAACAAGCCGACACGGATTTCAGTATTACGGAATAGGAATTTTCAGACATATATCTATGCCTGTGAAAAAACAATCAATCAGAAATTTTGTACTCGTGGATATGGCAGTAGGCATCTGCGTATTCTTTTTGCCATTGTCCTACCATCGCATTGACATCCAGCATTGACTGGACTTGCACATCGCAAATATCCTCCAGCCATTCATACATGCTCTGTAAATCCGGAAAATACTCGGTGTAGTATTCTTCTTCGTGGGTACACAATTCTACAACAAATCGGTCTTGAAAGTATCTGCCCTCTTTGTCATTTGTAAAATACAGTGCCATTCCCGGTTCTTCAGACCGATAGAAATAGTTTAATGTCGGGTATTTTTCACATACCATATCGAACATCTCATTACAGGGAGACCAGGCAGTTTCTGTGTTGAAAGTAAGCACCCTGCCGTCAAATTCCAAGTCGTACCAGCTTCCACGGCAAAATACATTTTTCCAGTTCTCCCCAAGAGCATCTACAAGACATCCCAGCCATGCTGTTCCAAAACCATTCGGAACGGACGGCTTTTTCTGCTTCTGCAATTCATTCATCAAATCATAGAGGCTTTTTACTTCCTTTGCGTCGCCCTCTATTGCATACGCTGTACTGCACCAGTTTGGCATAATAGTAACCTTTAGTTGTTAAACTTGTTTTAATCCCTTTTATTCAAAGTCTTTCGACTTCGCCGGAAAGGGCTGTTTTTATGTGCCATTTTGAACGGAGAATGAAAGGACGGCCAACAAGAAATCAAGGATGAAATTTTATGAAATGCCGTAATCTGTGATTGCGGAAAGTTTCCGTCAAATTTCACCGAAGATAGTGAGACGCTTCTTGTGTTGTGTCCTTACTCCGTAACTTTGCACACGAAAACAGACTTTCGCGGAAATCGCAAATGAGAGATCGGATCCGATACAAAGGGGCAAAGAATACCGTAGGTATCTGGATAACCAAGATGCAGCAAATGGCAAATAATAAAAGGAGGCCTTCTAAAAAAAGAAAAAAGGTCTGTAACGAAACAAGTCAGAAGTCGTGTTATATATACACGGACTGACTGACTAATATTTTGACCGGAACAGAAACGGCTCTGTGAATATGAAGAGCCGGGATGCAGTCGGAAAAGGAAACAGGTCAGAAGTCATGTACTATATATACATGAACTGACTGACATATATATTGACCTGTTCATGTATATGTGAACAGGGGCAGGTGCAACAAAGAGGGGAATTGGGAAAATTGAAGTTGAAGAACATGAAGATTTGGCCTTGTTTTTTTCTTTGAAGGCAAAAAATTATCTCCAACGAAACGATAAATAACACGAGTTCGCGATAGACGCTCAATTATAAATCGGACTAATTATTTTCGGCGAATATGTTACCTCTATGTTAGTCGCAATTTTATGTCATTTTGAATTATGCTGATATACAATTAGTTGCAAGTGAATTTATAGAGGTCTGCGAAGTATGACGGGCCGAATGCAATATAGTTTGCTTGAAATTGCTGAGGCGAAGCTTATCTTATACAAAGGTAGCAATAAAATATGAGAAACTCACATCTTTTGGAGGAATATTTTCAATAATGGAGCAATTTGACTCCAAACTCTCATCTGTAATAGACTCAACCCTTGGTTTGAGATGCGAGCAGTATGGTTATCAATACAGCGAAATCATCCGTTCGTTTATGAGCGTTTACTTCTGTTGCGGCTCATGCATAGAGGATGTCACCACTCATCTGATGTACCACCTCTCGCTTCTTGGAATCTCTCTTGTTTTGGAGGCTATGACGGTGGTATGCTGGATGCAATTATGTTCGGACAAAATGGCATGAAATAAGAGCGGATTGATGTCAAAATGGCAGGTAACTGTCTGATGGAATGACTGTTGTAGAAGGAGGATTGGAAAGTTGAAACAAAAAATGAATTAAGACGAAATCCTAAAAACACAAAGATTATGAACTACAACAATCAGAATCAAAATGGCCAGCAGCCAACTGGCAAGGAGGTTCTTGAGAGATATGCAACGAACCTCGTTGAGCGTGCTAAGAATGGTAAGCTTGACCCTGTTATAGGTCGAGACGAGGAGATAAGACGAATTCTTCAGATTCTTAGCCGCCGCACAAAAAATAATCCTATACTCATCGGTGAACCTGGCACGGGTAAGACAGCCATTGTCGAAGGGCTGGCGGGTCGTATAGTGCGCGGTGATGTGCCGGAAAACTTGAAGGATAAGCAATTGTATTCACTCGACATGGGTGCGCTGATAGCTGGTGCCAAGTATCAGGGTGAGTTTGAGGAGCGGCTCAAATCTGTGGTTAAGGCTGTCGTGGAGAGTGATGGGCAGATTATTCTCTTCATCGATGAAATCCACACTCTTGTCGGCGCAGGTCAGACCAGTGGAGCTATGGATGCGGCCAACATCCTCAAGCCTGCATTGGCTCGTGGCGAATTGCGTTCCATCGGTGCTACGACTCTTGATGAGTATCAGAAGTATTTCGAGAAAGACAAGGCTCTTGAACGCCGATTCCAAACAGTCATGGTTGACGAGCCTGATGTTCAGGCTTCCATTTCTATCCTCCGTGGCCTTAAGGAGCGCTATGAGAACCATCACAAGGTGCGCATCAAGGATGAAGCCATCATCGCAGCTGTCGAACTCAGCAACCGCTATATCACAGACCGTTTCCTTCCCGACAAGGCCATAGACCTGATGGACGAGGCGGCTGCTAAACTGAGGATGGAACGTGACTCTGTGCCAGAAGGGCTCGATGAACTCTCTCGCCGTATCAAACAGTTGGAGATAGAGCGCGAAGCCATCAAGCGTGAGGGTGACAAAGACAAGCTTGCAGAACTGGGCAAGGTCATTGACGCTCTAAAGGCAGATGAGAAACGTCAGACTGAGAAGTGGGAGAGTGAGAAGGCTCTGCTTAATCAGATACAGAATGACAAGCAACAGATCGAACAGCTCAAGTTTGAGGCTGACCGCGCTGAGCGGGAAGGCGATTATGAACGTGTGGCTGAGATACGCTACGGTAAGCTCCAGAGCTTCGAGGATGATATCAGGGCTGTGCAAGCTAAGCTCGTTGAGACTCAAGGTGCTGCAGCCATGGTAAAGGAGGAGGTGGAGAGCGAGGATATTGCAGATGTCGTTAGCCGCTGGACGGGCATACCTGTCAGCAAGATGCAGACGTCTGAACGCACTAAGCTCATCCATCTTGAAGAGGAGCTTCACAAGCGTGTCATCGGGCAGGACGAGGCCATAGCGGCTGTCAGTGATGCTGTCAGGCGCAGCAGGGCGGGATTGCAAGATCCTAAGCGGCCTATTGGCAGCTTCATCTTCCTTGGTACTACAGGTGTTGGCAAGACTGAGCTTGCAAAGGCTTTGGCTGACTATCTCTTTGACGATGAGAGCATGATGACACGCATTGATATGAGCGAGTATCAGGAGAAGTTCAGCGTGACCCGACTTATCGGAGCCCCTCCAGGCTATGTGGGTTATGAGGAGGGTGGGCAGCTCACTGAGGCTGTCAGGCGCAAGCCGTATTCCGTTGTGCTCTTTGATGAGATAGAGAAGGCTCATCCTGATGTGTTTAACACCCTCTTGCAGGTGCTCGACGATGGTCGTCTGACGGACAATAAGGGAAGGGTGGTCAACTTCAAGAACACCATCATTATCATGACGAGCAACGCAGGACGTGATCAGTTGCGCTCAATCTTCCGTCCCGAATTCCTCAACCGTGTGGACGACATTATAACCTTCACTCCGCTCAGTGAGTCTGACATAAAGCAGATTGTCAGACTGCAGGTTGACAGGGTCGTCAAGATGGTGAAGGCCAACGGCTTTGAGCTTGAAGTGACGGATAAAGCCTTGGATGTGATAGCCAGTGCTGGCTATGATCCTCAGTTCGGAGCTCGTCCCGTCAAGCGAGCCATCCAGGATAAGCTTCTCAATGCGCTCAGCAAGAGCATCATCAGCGGTGAGATAGTTCACGACAAGAAGGTGCGCGTCCTTGCTGACGGGGATGAGCTGAGGTTTGAACAGTTAGTTTAAGGGACAATGAATGGTGAAAATAAGGTGAATAGATTAGATTGATAGGTGAGTTGCCATGCGACCAGCATTCTTTTGGAGTGCTCTGCATGGCAATTTTCTTGTACCTATTCAGAAAATTGAGCGAATGGAGACCGTACGCTTTTGACCGCTTATGTCTGTGCTACAGCATATATCCCATAAAGTAAACTACCTTATTATTCGTGTTCGATAAAAGAAAATCAATGATATTCATAAGTTTTTTTCGAAAAAAAGTTGCGCATGCGAATAATTCTCATTACCTTTGCTTCCACAAATCATATAGATGAGAAAGATGAATTTAACTGACATAATCAAGAATGCTGGGTTAAAGCCAACTCTTCAGCGCAAACTTGTCTATGAGATAATGCTGGATTTGGGGCATGCTACCATAGACATGGTTATCGAAGAGTTGCGAAAAAAAAACTATGAGGTGGCCGTTTCAACTGTTTACCGCATATTAAGCTCGTTTTGCCAGAAAGGCATACTTTCCTCCATTTACAACAATGCCAATGGGAAATGCTATTATGACATAACTATCCGTGACCATCACCATCTGTTCTCCAAAGGAGAAATAAAAGATTACGATGACCCGGAATTGACGGAGTTGATACGGAAGCATCTGCTGACGAAGAATATCATGCTGACGGAGACAGACAAAATACAAGTACAAATAATTCATTCCTTTGTTTAACAATAAAAAAGTAATGACTATGAGAAGTATCACAACATTTGATTTGCAGTATGCACACAGGTTTTATGGCTTCAAGGGTGAGGCACAGTATCTGCACGGTCACACAGGAGTATTGACAATTGAGGTGGAAGACACCGTTAACGAGGGCGTAAACATGGTGTTCCCATGTAACGAGATTCAGAAAACGGCATGGAACGTCTTGAAAAACTTTGACCATGCCCTTATATTGAGGGAAGATGACCCGTTATTGCCTGCCGTACTTGATGTGTATGAAAAACAAGGCATCAAGAACGGACACCCTCAGAATCAGATGAAGGGAGAGGCTTTCTCTACTTCACTTGCCACCGCTTATCCTGATGCACGCTTGGTCGTCACCAAGGAGACGATGACCGTGGAGGGCATGATAAAGATAGTCTATGACCTGTTGAAAGACAAACTGAACATTGCCAAAATCACCTTTACCAGCGGTGTCAATGCTGCATCCGCCGAGTTTGAAACACACAACAAGATTGACCGTTGTCCTCTCTGCGGCATAGCATTGGACGAAAACGGCGTTTGTCCAAAGTGCGGGTATCGCAAGTAAAACCGTAACATAGATAAAGCAGGAGATCAGTATACTTTTTTATTTACTGCCCTCCTGCTTCTTCTGTTTTTTTTTGTGTACCAAGTTTTGCATTTCAAGACAAGCGTTGTTCTGCTTGCCTGTTTTTGTATGGTCATTTTCTCCATCACGACACACTCAGTGACATGCTGTGGATTAGAGTGGCGGACACAGGATGTGGCATGCCGAAGGAAAAAGCCGAGACTGTCTTCACACGTCACGTCAAGCTCAGCGGACATAGGCAGGGCGCGCGGGACTCGGACTCAGTGTCTGCCGTCCAACCATCTGTTTATAAGCACGCTGATTGTCACGCATGTCCCGCATGGACGTTTTTCCTATTCCATTTAGGAGAAAGCCTATATAGCGCATGGCTGGAATCATGTATCTTTGCATCAGGTTTAACGAAGCGAGGTTATCTGTCGTCAGA
Source organism: Bacteroidaceae bacterium (assembly GCA_036303125.1). Classification (GTDB taxonomy): domain Bacteria; phylum Bacteroidota; class Bacteroidia; order Bacteroidales; family Bacteroidaceae; genus Minthosoma. The sequence continues at coordinate 27,518 of JAXJBE010000116.1, read as the reverse complement.
TGACAAGCGGTAGTTGAACGATAAACGACAAGTGATACAACGCGAATTATTAATTTTAAAAAAAGCAATGCAACAATGAAGAAAATCTTTATTCTATCAGCCATCTGTGCCTTGTTGTGCAGCTGTGGCTCTGAAAAGAAGGTAGAGGGCAATGTTAAGGATCTCTACGGCGAGTGGATAATCGAACAGGTTAATGGCTTGGGCACAGAGGGAGGAATGAAGCAGCCTTTTATCAATTTTGCTGCTGATGGCAAGGTCAATGGCAATGCTTCTGTCAATTCCTTCTTCGGAGTTTACGAACTCAGAGGTGATACGCTCAAGATGGGTAATCTTGGCATGACGCGGATGATGGGTCCAAGCATGGACGTGGAAGACGCTATCGTCAAGGTTTTAGGAGAGTCTGTCACCATCAGTGTCAAGAAAGATGTTGCAACTGTTATGGACAAGGAAGGAAATGTCGTGATGAAGCTTAGGAAGAAGTAAGCAGTGTTCAAGAAACAAATTCCATAACTTTTGTATCGCAAAGTTTTTACTTTCTGATGCAGAAAAACAGCGAGTACAAGACACATCTTAAGATAAAAGGTCAAGTATCTTAGGATATATGGCAAAGTATCTTAGGATATATGGCAAGGTATCTTAGGATATATGGCAAGGTATCTTAGGATATATGGCAAGGTATCTTATATTGAAAGTTAATAAAGCCATCGGAGTGTGACCTTCCGATGGCTTTATTGTATGAACGCATAAATGCGCCATAGAGTGTGGCTGTTGTGGATTTAAGCCTTTGTCTCTGCTTCTTCTGCGTCAGACTGGCTCTCCTCTCCTTCTTTCTCCTCTTTCTTTGGCTCAAACTCATTGATGCCATACGCTATGAGGATATTGTACCATGAGAGTACTTTGCGCATGTCTGACACACGCACTCTGTCTGTATCGTAGTTGGGTAGTACTTTCTCAAAAAAAGCGATGATGTCTTCTTGGCTTGCCTTTTTTGCTGAGAGTCCGATTTCTTTGCCTTCGTAGTTGTTTTTTATTGATTCAAATACGGATGTGAGGCTTGTCTCACCTCCATCGTTGGTATAGATGGAGATGTCACTGAGTGAAACGACTTGGTCTGTACCGAATGCTGGTATGCGTTTCTTCTTTTCATCTACAGTCTCAACGATGAGGTTTCTGTTGCCTCGTGATATTAGTTTGTAGAGTCCTGGCTTGCCTGATATGGCTAAAATCTGTCTGATCATATTGTTTTTGATATTGTTTTGATGTTGTATTATTGTTTTCTTTTGATCGTGTTTATGGCTTTTTATAGTCTTTATAGCCCTTTGAACCGTATAGTTTTTCTGGTTTTTTTGTGCTTCTGGTGTTTATAGCATCACAGATTATTATAGTATTCCAATTTTTAGAGGTATTGCGTGCTCTTAACTTTTTCCAACTCCCATGATACTGTCAAGCATCTTGTTTATCTGTAGGTCAATGTCGGCGGTGCCATCGTTGATGATACAATAATCAGCCAGTTGGCGCTTGCGCTCTTCGTCCATCTGCTGGTTCATGCGAGAGATGATTTGTTCTGTGGTGGCATTGTCTCGTTGGCATGCTCGCTTGATGCGTAATTCTTTGGGGGCATATACTTCGACTGTTGTGTCCACTGTTGCCTCAAACCCGGATTCGAACAGAATAGCGCATTCCTGCGCTACCAGTTCTGACTGTTGGCTATTTGCCCATTGTATAAAGTCGCGTTTGACAGCAGGGTGAACAATGGCATTGACCTTGGCGGTGTTTGCTGCATTGTCAAACATATAGGTTGCCACTTTCGAACGATTGAGCTGGCCATCGATGTAGGCATCCTCGCCAATGAGTTGTTTGAGTGCGTGAATGACGTCACTGTCTTGTGTCATGAGCTGTTTTGCCTTATCGTCGGTGTAATATACGGGTATGCCTCTCTGGGCAATCTTTAGGCATACGTATGATTTACCACTGCCTATGCCACCTGTGATGCCTATCTTTCTCATTCTATAGCTTGTTCTATAACGTATTCTACATTCTCTGGCGATATGCGCAGATGACGGATGTTATCAGGCTGCTGGCGCACGTAGAGCTTGCATCGACGGGTGTTTTTCTTTGTTTCGTTGTAGTCTGCCAGAACAAGAAAGTTGTCGGCTGTTATCTCGTTGAAGAGGGTGGAACTGACGAGGAAGGTTACCTTGGCTTTGAGCGGAAAGGTACGCATAATCTTGTTGTTGGGCACGTTTTCGCTATAAATGGGCACTTCCACAGTCTTGTCTGTGAAAATGTCTACGCATATCTCGGCGTCAATCTCTGCTGGCAGCACTTTGACTCCACGAGGAGAAAGCAGGGAAAGCTTTGTCTTGATGGAGTCTTCTACATCCTTAAATGTCACGCTCTCCGTTTTTATGCTGTTGATGCTCTTGAATAGGTGCTCTGGAGCATAGATGTCAACGGAGTCGGGTGTGAGATTCGTACCACAAAGGTAGCGTCCAGCTGTTGTGTTGATGTGTCCGTTAAAGATGACGGGCACGCGCTTGTGCTGGCCATTGGAGTAGTAGGCTTCAATCTTGTTTGGGACGGTTGACTTGAATGACATACCTTCTGTCTTGAATTTCTGTGCGGCTCGCCTCATGTGGTTAACGTCGATGATGACTTTGCCTGCATTGTTGTCCACATCCTTGAAATTGATTGTAAGTTCATCGTCAGCCTCTCTCATGAACTTGTAGTAGAACGCATTCCACCCCTTGCTGGTATAGGTCACAGAGATGCTATGCGGAAAGTCAGATGTGAGTATGACATTCTTGGGCAGGTCTACGATTCTCAGTTTGTAGACTATATTGACCTCGGTCGTCTCTTTGATGCTCTGCATAAACCAGAACACGATGGAGATTGCGAGGAAAATAAGGAATACAAGAAAATTGCGGTTGATTCTAACCAACCGCAATCTTCTGATTATAACTTGTGAGAAATCTGTAAACATACGGTATGCTTTTGTGTCAATAAAAATGGAAATATTGATTATGCGCACAAAGTGTCTGTTTATCCCATTTGTTTGTTCACCTGGATGCTTGGTGGTATTACGTGACCAGCACTTGCCTGCTTACTGTCCTTGCTGTTGCATGTTACCTTCAGCATACACATAGTTGCGGTCAATCTGTATGGTCACGCCCTTTGCAATCTCGATGGTGATGAATGGCTCACCCTCGTTGAGTGACTTGACAGTGCCATATACTCCGCTTGCTGTGATGACTTTGCTGCCGATGGTGAGGCTTTTGCGGAAGTTCTCTATTTCCTTTTGACGCTTTTTTTGCGGTCTGATCATGAAGAAATATACAATTGCGAACATGGCTACGAGCATGATAATCATGCTCCAGTCGAATCCTCCACCTTTTGCAGCAGTAGCTGCTTGAATCAAATTGAGCATAGTCTTTGTGTGTTATTAAGTTTGTTGTTAGATTATTCTTTCATTATTTTGTGTTCCTGCTTGAGCTTCTTTGCAAGAGTGTCAAGAATGCCGTTGATGTATGATGGGCTCTTGGGGGTACTGTACCATTTTGCTATCTCGACATATTCGTTGATGGTTACGCTGGTAGGTATTTGCTGGAAGCATAGAAACTCTGCTATAGCCAACTGCATGATGATGACGTCTGTATAGGCAAGGCGGTTGATATCCCAATTGCGTAGATACTTGCTGATTAAGTTGCGGTAGTGCTCACCGTTGGTTATTGCGCTTTTGAAGAGTTTTATGGCGAACTTCTCGTCTTCGTCATCTTTGTATTTGGCTACAATCTCTTGGCCTGCACTTGTTTCTGCAGTGAATTTCTTTATGGTTTTGATGACAAAGGTGTCTATGATTGTTCTGTCATCGTTCCAGTAGAGGCTCTGCTCTTCGAGAATGTCGTCAATGCGTTCATCCTTCATTATGATATGTTTGTAGAGGGCGCGCCACACTTCTCTGTCATCTGCATAGGTGGCTGTTTCGAGCTGCATGTAGTCCTGATAGTACTGGCTTTGCACTATGTCTCCATATAGTTTCTTGATATATGCTATCTCATTATTCCAAGATATTTTCTTGTCGCTTACGTATTCGCTGAGGGATGTGTTGCTTTCAAGCTGGGCAGCAAATTCGTTGTCGATGAAACGGTGGCTCACAGGGGTGTCAATGTGTGCGATGCTGTTCATGCGCTCTTTGTTCTCCACATCTTGTATGGCATAGCGAGTTACGCTGACGATGAGCCATAACATGTAGTTATATAAATCGTATGCTTTGGAGAGACTGAATAAGAGTTCTTTCTCTGCGAGAATGTATCGTTCTCTCTCTTCCAATGTATTCAACCCTTCATTGTCGGTGTTTTTACCGCTGTTGAGATAGTAAGCAAAGAGTAGCTGTGTTGCCTTGATGCGTATAAGCGTTCTGTTTATCATATATCAAAAAACTCTATTTTTGTATTTTTTCCTTTATTGTTTGTGGTGGATAAAAACGCCAGTTTTCACTGATAGACTCCGTCGTTATTGATTTGAGTGCAAATTTAGTGCTTTTCTTTTAAAAACGAGCTATTTTAAATAAATGATTATAGTAAAACGCAAAAAAATCGTGTTTTTCTTGCAGGAAACAAATATTTTCGGCAATTTTGTAGACAATTTGTTTTTTACAACTTAAATAATATTATTATGGGAGAAACAGACAAAGATTTAATCTTCTCTGAAAGTGTCAAGGCGGGTAAGCGAATCTACTATTTTGATATAAAGCAGAGCAGGAATGGTGATAGATATATTGCCATCACGGAGAGTAAGAAAATCAACGAAGGTACAATTGAAAATCCACGATTCGTCTTTGAAAAGCATAAGATATTCCTTTATAAGGAGGATTATGAGAAGTTTATGGATGCTCTTGGCCTAACTCTTGCTAAAGCAAAGGAATTGGACGGCACTATTGACGATTCGACATCTGTGCAGACAGCGTCTGTTGTGCAGGATGAGGTCGCATGCTCAGTTCCTGCAGCTGACGAACCAGAGATGGACGAGAATGTCGGTAAACCTGAAAAGAAAAGTTTCCTTGATAAGATGAAAGATATATTCTGATGTAAGCTGGAGGGAACTTTGTGTCAGAGAAATTGACTGCATAGAAAGAAAAATTGTGCTTAGATGAGCAAAAAACGAGGTAAACTTTTGTGGATTCCCGCAAAAGTCGTACCTTTGTACCGCTTTTTATGCAGCACAAGTGCCTGTGCATGGTCTCAGGCTCACGTGTGATGGCGAATTAAGCGAAAAATCTTAATTTATAGTAACACAACAAACAGATGAAAGAAATTACACTCAATGCTGAAGCTCGTACGGAGTTCGGCAAAAAAGCAAGCCGTGAGCTTCGCAAGGCAGGAATGGTACCTGCTGTGTTCTATGGAGTAGAGAAGGACGAAAATGGCCTTCCTGTATCTAAATCAATCAAGATTTCAGAGAAAGAACTGGCAAAGCTCCTCTACACACCCAATGTTTACATCGTTAACCTTGTTGTTGACGGTACTCCTGTTAAGGCAATCCTCAAGGATCTCCAGTGCGACTTCGTTACAGACCGTCCTGTTCATGTTGACTTCTATCAGGTGACAGAGGACAAGCCTGTTGTATTTGAGATTCCCGTTAAGCTCAATGGACTCGCAGAAGGTGTTCGTGCTGGTGGTAAGCTCGCTCTCAACGTGCGCAAGCTTGCTGTCAAGGCTTGCTATACTCAGTTCCCTGACGTTCTCGATATCGATGTGACAAATCTCGGTCTTGGCAAGTCAATGAAGGTTGCAGCTCTCTCTTATGAGGGTCTTGAGATTATCACTTCAAAAGAAGTCGTTGTCTGCGCTGTTCGTATGACTCGTGCTGCTCGTGCTGCACAGGCCGAGGCAGGTAAGTAATCTCGGGAATAGAGAAAACTCATATGGGGGTGTATCGAGAGTCTGTAAGACTGGAGATGCACCCCCGTTATTTGACTATAAATATAGAACACCCATTTAGTTGAGCATGCCGCATTCTTGTTCGACTACAAGGTCTTTATAGTTTCTATCAAACATCAATAATCCAATATGTGGTTTTTAGATTTGTTCCGGTCTAAATATCTATTGACATCTGAAGGCAGTATGAAATATCTTATAGTAGGTCTGGGTAATATCGGTAACGACTATGTGGGAACCCGTCATAACATAGGTTTCCGTATTATCGACTCTTTTGCGGAAAAACAAAATGCGGAGTGGATGGATAAACGATATGGTGCAGTAGCCACCACGAGAGTGAAGAATGCTGAGATGCTCTTACTTAAACCGTCTACATACATGAATCTCTCAGGACAGGCTGTTCGCTATTGGGCGCAGCATGAGAAAATTCCTGTGGAGAATATTCTCATCCTTGTAGACGACCTTAGTCTGCCTGTTGGTAAGATAAGAATGAGGGGCAACGGCAGTGCTGGTGGCCACAATGGTCTGAAGAACATAGAGTCTTGCATGATGACATCCAACTATGCACGCATCAAGTTTGGTATCGGCAATGATTTTCCCAAGGGGACACAGGTGGACTTTGTCCTTGGTACATTCACGGAGGAGGAAAATAAGCTCATTGAAGAGAAACTTGACTACGTAGGTGAGATGATTAAAAGCTTCTGTCTCCAAGGATTGGATAGGACAATGAATCAGTATAACAAGAAGTGATAGGCAGTTGCTCTTGATAAAAGAACTGCATACGATGTAATGCAAGCTGAAAATTAGAATATCTACATACTTATGGAAGCAAGACTTGACAAATGGTTATGGGCTACGCGTATCTTCAAGACGCGCAGCATTGCTGCTGATGCCTGCAAGAATGGACGTATCACTATAGGTGGTGTGAAGCAGAAGGCTTCAAAGATGGTAAAGGAAGGCGATGTTGTTGAGGTCCGCAAACCTCCTATCACATATTCTTTTAAGGTGCTTAAGGCCATACAGAATCGTGTGGGAGCAAAACTGGTGCCTGAGGTGCTGGAGAATGTGACAGCCAAGGAGCAACTTGAACTCCTTGAAATGAACCGTATCAGTGGTTTTGTGGATAGAGCTCGTGGCACAGGTCGCCCAACAAAAAAAGAACGTCGCGAACTTGATGATTTCATACAACCTGCTTTCTTCGGAGACTTCGATTTTGATCTTGACGATGATTGCGATGATGATGAAGAGATGGAAGAAACGGGCAAATGGTAATTATTTTATATTGATATAGGTAGACACATTAGTTATTGTTGAATGTGTCTACCTATATGGTTCTTGTACAGTGGACTATAAAATGGATTTTATTATCAGTAGCACTTCATCCGTTAAGTAAGTACTACTTGCTTGTTGAAGTTAGTAGTACTTACTTGTTAGAGTTGGTAGTGTTTCACCAACAAGGTAAGTTCTATTAGTGCATGTTCATGTATTATTGACCAAGTTGTTCCTCTGCGATACTGCAGATGTTTACGATAGTCATCATTGCCTTCTCCATGCTTTGGATAGGAATGAACTCATGAGGTCCGTGAAAGTTGATGCCTCCAGCGAATATGTTGGGGCAGGGTAGTCCACGAAATGATAGCTGTGCTCCGTCTGTGCCACCTCGTATGGCCTTGACCTTTGGCTTCATGCCTGCCTGTTCGATGGCCTGTTTTGCTATGTTGATGATGTACATCTTGGGTTCTACCATCTCGCGCATGTTGTAGTATTGGTCACGAGTCTCTATTTCCGCAATGTTGCCATACTTCTCGTTGATGGCTTGCACCACTTCGAATAGCTCGGCCTTGCGGCTCTCGAAGTATTCACGGTCGTGGTCGCGGATGATGAATGAGAGTTGTGCTTTTTCGCATCCACCGGTGACGTTTGTAAGGTGAAAGAATCCTTCGTAGCCCTCTGTCATCTCTGGAGTCTCGTCCTCTGGCAACATGCCTACAAGTTCTGTAGCCACCCGTGCAGCGTTAATCATCTTTCCTTTTGCATATCCAGGGTGAACAGAGCAGCCCGTGATTGTAATCTTGGCTACAGCTGCGTTGAAGTTTTCATATTCTATCTCGCCTGTTTCGCTGCCGTCTATGGTGTAGGCAAATTCGCATCCGAAGCGTTCCACGTCAAAGTGGTGGGCTCCCAGCCCTATTTCCTCATCAGGGTTGAAGGCCACGCGTACTGTGCCATGCTTGATTTCAGAATGTTGTTGCAGATACACCATGGCTTGAACTATCTCTGCAATGCCAGCTTTGTCGTCTGCACCGAGGAGCGTTGTGCCATCAGTGACGATGAGGTCTTCTCCTTTGTGGTCAAGGAGTTCTGGAAATACTGATGGTGAGGTGACGAGTCCGCTGTCGAGTCTAATGTCGCAACCGTCATAGTTGTTGATGATTCGAGGATGCACATTTGTTCCTGATGCGTCGGGGCTTGTGTCGAGATGTGCAATGAATCCGATGGTAGGTACGGATTTTGTTGTGTTGGAGGGTAGTGTGGCATAGAGATAGCCAAGTTCGTCTAATACAACATCTTGCAGGCCTTCGTTGATGAGTTCTTGCTGCAGGATGCGGGCGAAGGCCATTTGCTTGTCTGTCGAAGGTGTTGTTGTGCTGTTTTCTGACGACTGAGTGTCGTAGGAAATGTAATGAAGAAATCTATCTGTGATGTTCATTGATGTTCTTTGTTTTGGTCTTGATATAGGCTATAGCACCCATGGATGCTATAGCCTATATGGGTTTTCTATAGTTGTTAATTGCTTTATTCTTCTGCTGCAAACATTGGATCCCAACAAGGGAGCATAATGGCTTTTTGTTGGTTGGCCTTAATGATTTTCTCTGATGCATATTTTTTGTCCACTACGAGACGGAACATGTAATTGTCAAACCATTCATCGGTCATGATGATGTGGCCGTTGTGGCCGTATGAGGCACCCCATGAGTTTTCTACCATCCATTTGTTGGTCTTACCCTCTGAGTCTATATCCACGGCCATGAGTGTCATGGCATGAGTTGATCCGGAATCGTATGTCTTGACGCGCTGAGCTTTGTCCATGCCGAAGCTGACGCCAAAGATATCGTCGAAGTCATAGTTGTTGAGGTCTGCAATGCCTCGTTTGCGGTCAAGATATTTGCTGACATCGCATGAGAAGTACATCATTGTACTGTCTTTTATGGAAGCTATGGCAGCCTGCTTGATGTCTTCCATGGGCACGTTGACATACTTCCAGTTGTGGCCGTCATAGGTGTGGCGGTCATATTCTATCTCGTAAGTTTTCCAATATTCTCGCGAAGGATCATTCATGAGCATGATGTAGTCGTTCTGGAGGTCGAGGCCTATAAACTCTTGGTAGAATGACATGGGAGTGTACTTTTTGGGCGCACTGATGTTTTTCCCGTCTTTATCTTTGGGTGACCATGTGAACTCCTTAACAGGTTCGCCAAGTCCGAGGCATAGCATCTTGTATATTTCCGATAGTTGCTTTTCCTTTAAGGCTTGAAGTTGTTTGTTGTCCAGTTTGGCATTGGAGCGTAGGACGAGAGCATCCTCGCGTAGCTTGCGTTTGAGGAATGTGGTGAACTGGCTGGTGTTGTTGGAGGCATATGTCTCTGGCATGACACCATTAGGCACTATGCCATATTTGGCTACGAGGTCAGCCACACCAGTGAAGGTGCCGCCGTCGGAAAGCGGATTGGTGAAGAGCCAGTTGACCGTGCGGTCGTCAATGGGTTGTTTTCGTGTGTCTATGATGGCTTGAAGGAAGAGATTCGCTTTCTCCAACTGGTCGTAGAAGAAAAGATAGTTCTGTGAGAACTCCATGCCTTGGGCGAGGTTTTGCTCGCGTATCATCTTGGAGCGCATCACGTTGAGACCAGTGAAGAGCCAACATCTGCCAGATGATTGTTGGTCGGTGATACCCTTAGACGGAACTGTGTTGGAGAAGTAAGTGTCTTGTTCCACTTGGTTGTCCTGATTGAGGGCGATGCTGGAGACAGGGCCTGCTGCGAGAGCGTTGCGGATGACACGTTCTGTGCCAGAAATCTTGTTTTCTTGTGCAAATCGATTGATTAGCTCTGGTGTGAGATTTTGTGCTGAGACCATCGCTGAACAACTCAGCAAGGCTGTCGTAAGTAAGTTCTTGTTCATTTGTTTTTATGTGATTTTTGTTGTGTATGGTTTGTGCACGGTTGGTTGGATTATAATGCAAAGCGATACGTCTATTTGTGAATGTTTGTTTGTGTATCGCTGTTGCTAAATGCGAAATTACATAAATAAATCCATATTAGAGTCTATTATTCGGAAAAAAACATTACCTTTGTCTGAAATTTGACTTATTGTTGAAATAAAAGTACAACAAAATCGTTATTTATATTGTTAGTATTAAGTGCCTCGTGGGCTCGTGTCGTGGGCTAAATCTGATGACACAAAACTCGTAGGCTGAATATTGTATCAAAGCTCTTTGTCCGCTATCAGTTGTGCAGTGGTGCAAGCCTGGGCTAACCTAAATATAAAGACGATAAGAAACATGATAAACCAATTGACTTGTTCAATAGAAATAATGGAATTAAGTAATATTGACGGAATGAATAGTGTAGAGAGGGTCTTGAAGCGAACATTTGACGTGATTGGGGCTGTGATTTTATTGGTTGTTTTATCACCAGTATTCTTATGCATTTATGTCGTTCAGAAACTTACTTCAAAAGGGCCTGCCATATATACTCAAGAGCGAGTTGGCAAAGGCGGCAGACCATTCATGATATATAAGTTCCGCACAATGATTGTTGATGCTGAGAAAGACGGGCATCCTGTGCTTGAGCAGACTGACGATCCTCGTCTCACTCCCTTTGGCAAGATGCTTCGCAAGCGGCATCTGGATGAACTTCCGCAGATATGGAACGTGCTTCGTGGCGATATGTCTTTTGTGGGTTACAGACCAGAAAGGCAGTATTTTATTGACCAGATTATGAGCCGTAATCCAGACTATGTGTTGCTTTTTCAGACTCAGCCAGGCGTTACTTCTATTGCGACCATTAAGAACGGCTACACAGATACGATGGAAAAGATGCTCAAGCGCCTCGATATGGATCTCGACTATTTGCGTAATCGCAGCCTATTGCTTGACGCAAAGATTGTGATTATGACAGTGTTTAATGTATGATACTGTTAGGTCTTATTACAGGCATAACCAATCTGCACACAAATAAGAGACTTTAATCTTAACTTATTGAATAACACTTTTAATACATATATATATAATTATGTGGATTTCTTCATTCAAGAAATTTTTCATCATCCTTGGCTTGGCGCTCACCTGCATGCCAGCTTTCTCCCAGTCGATGACAGATGACCAAGTCATCGAATATGTGCGTAAGGAACAGGAAAAAGGACGGACGCAGCAACAGATAGTCTCCAATCTTCTCAAGCGGGGAGTCACTCCTGACCAACTTCGCCGCATTCGCAAGAAGTATGAATCAGAGAAGGACAACCTCGGAGCGTCTGACCTCACGGCAAAGGACAGCAAGAAGACTGCTAACCGTCGTCGCCAGGAGCAACAGGAGAGAGGTGAGCAGTATCAGATGCAGAACCAATATATGATTCAGCCGCAGTACCGTGCCACCAACCGTAACTACGGCACTGTTGATGAGCGTATCCAGGCTCTCAATGACGAGATAGGCTTCATGGACATAGACTCTCTGATTTATTATCAGAACTACTTCAAGGATGAGAGTCAAGTCTTTGGTCGCAATATTTTCAACAACCAGATGCTCACCTTCCAGCCTAACATGAATATAGCCACCCCTGCCAACTACTCTCTCGGAGCAGGTGATGAGGTCATCATCGATGTATGGGGTGCTTCGCAACAGACATTCACTGAAACCATCTCTCCCGACGGTGTTGTCGTGATAGAAGGTGTGGGACCATGCCAAATAGGAGGTATGAGCGTCAATGAAGCTACGGCCTATCTCCGCTCGCGTCTCGGAAAGTTCTACTCAGGATGCAGCATCCAGCTCTCCGTGGGTAGTACCAGAAGCATACAGGTACAGGTTATGGGCGAGGTCAACGTGCCTGGCACATATACTCTCAGCTCTCTCTCCACTGCTTTCAATGCTCTCTATGCTGCTGGCGGCATCAGTGACATAGGCACGCTGCGCGACATCAAAGTGTATCGCGGAGGCAAGCAGGTGGCTGTCATAGATGTCTATGACCTACTTCTCAATGGTAAGTCAAAAGGCAACATACTCCTTTCTGACAATGATATAATTGTTGTGGGGCCATACGATGCTCTCGTGGAGATAAGAGGTAAGGTCAAGCGACCAATGTTTTATGAGATGAAGAAGAACGAGAGCCTCTCCACTGTGCTAAGTTATTCGGGCGGTTTCACAGGCGACGCATATAAGAAGAACCTTCGTGTTACCCGCAAGAATGGCATGGAATATTCTATTCATACTGTTGGCGAGTTTGACTGGAATAGCTTTACAATGACAGATGGAGACTCAGTCTATGTTGACAGTGTCATCCCTCGCTACTCTAATATGGTGGAGGTGCGTGGAGCGGTCTTCCATTCTGGCATGTATCAGATGGATGGCAATATCAACACCGTGCGCGAACTCGTCAAGGCTGCTGAGGGACTTCGCGAGGATGCTTTCACAGCGCGAGCCGTCATGCACCGCGAAAAGGAAGACCTCACTCTCGAAGTCCTGCCAGTGAACATCAAAGCCATCATGGATGGCACTCAGGCAGACATACCTCTGCGCAAAAATGACGTGCTCTTCATCCCAAGCAAGAAAGATATGGAAGGGGAACGTACCTTCACCATTTCTGGCGAGGTGATGTATCCGGGACTATACGTCTATGCGGACAATACAACCCTTGAGGATCTCGTGCTTCAGGCTGGCGGATTGACCGATGCAGCCTCGTCAGTCAAGGTAGATGTATACCGACGCATCAACAATGCTCATGCTACGGTAGACAATGAGCGTCTGACAGAGACCTTCACCTTTGCTCTCAAGGACGGTTTCGTCATTGATGGTGAACAGGGTTTTGTGCTCAATCCATACGACCAGGTTGTTGTGCGCAAGTCGCCTGCATATACTGAACAAATGAACGTTACTGTCACGGGGTCTGTCAACTTTACAGGTTCGTATGCCATGACAAACAAGAACTACCGTCTCAGTGACCTCATCAATGCTGCAGGCGGCATTAGTTCATTGGGTTATGCCAAGGGAGCACGACTTGAACGCCGAATGACGGAAGAGGAGCGCCAGCAGCAAGAAGCATCACTCCGTGCAGCTCAGATTTCTCTCTACGAGGAAGCTATGCAGAGCGATGGCAAAAACTTCGATTTGCAACGTGCTGACTCCCTTCTGCAGATGAAACTCGATGTAGGTACTACTTTCCCTGTGGCCATTGACCTCGAAGCTGCATTAGCGGAGCCAGGCTCTATAGAAGACATCGTTTTGCGTGAGGGCGACAGGCTTGTAGTGCCACAGTATTCGCCTACAGTCAAGATCTCGGGTGATGTGATGCATCCTATCTCCATGAATTACAAAGAGGGTGAGTCACTCAAATATTATATCAAACATGCCGGAGGATATGGCGACAATGCACGCAAGAGCCGTGTATATGCCGTGTATATGAATGGTTCTGTAGAGTTGCTGAGCCACACGAGCAGCAAGGCTGTGCAGCCAGGTTGTACCATAGTGGTGCCATCAAAGAGCAAGAAGAACAAGATGACCACGGCTGAATATGCCGCAATGGGAACATCAGCCGCTTCTATCGCTACAATGATGGTGACGATAGCAAATATATTAAAATAACTTCCAACGGCAACAATAATATGGAAAAGAAATACGATTATCTCATTGTAGGTACTGGTCTCTTCGGATCCGTATGTGCAGATTTTCTCAAGGCCAGAGGTTGTTCCATACTGATGATAGACAAGCGTAGCCATATCGGAGGCAATGTGTATACGGAGACGGTCAATGGCATCAATGTGCATAAGTACGGCGCTCACATCTTCCACACAAACAACAAGCGAGTCTGGGACTACGTCAACAGCTTCGTGGAGTTTAACCGTTATACCAACTCTCCTATAGCCAACTATAAGGGGTGTCTCTACAACCTGCCGTTCAACATGAACACCTTCTATCAGATGTGGGGGGTGAAGACACCAACTGAGGCACAGGCGAAGATAGCGGAGCAGAAGGCTCAGTACCATATAGATGAGCCTCGCAACCTTGAAGAGCAGGCCATCAGTCTCATTGGTAAAGATATCTACGAGGCTCTCATCAAGGGATATACTCAGAAGCAGTGGGGGAGAGCATGCACAGACCTTCCAGCTTTCATCATCAAGCGTTTGCCTGTGCGCTTCACCTTCGACAATAACTATTTCAATGACCGTTATCAGGGCATACCAGAAGGAGGCTACACATCTCTCATCGCTAAGATGATAGAAGGCTGTGACGTGCGTCTTGGCGAGGATTACCTTGCCGACCGCAGTGCCTATGATGCCATAGCAGACAAAATCATCTATACGGGAGAGATAGACCGCTTCTTCAATTACAAATATGGGCATCTTCAATACCGTACCGTGTCTTTCGAAACAGAACTTCTTGAGGGAGTGGCTAACTATCAAGGCAATGCCGTTGTCAATTATACCGAAGCAGAAGTTCCGTATACACGCATCATTGAGCACAAGCACTTCGAGTTTGGCACACAACTTGATACTGTCATCTCGCGAGAGTACAGCAAGGAGTGGCAGCCAGGCGACGAACCCTACTATCCTGTCAATGACGAGAAGAACTCAGTTCTCTATGCACAGTATAAGCAGCTTGCCGACAGCCAATCGAAGGTAATCTTCGGCGGGCGACTGGCAGAATACAAGTACTATGATATGGATAAGGTAATCATGAGTGCGATGGAGATGGTGGAAAAGATGAAATTAAGAATAAATTAAGATTTCATGAATTTATCTGGCTTAATATACAAATAATATATTAATTCTATCTGATAAGCTTCAATATGAATAAAGGGAAGAAAAGAATAGACTATATAGCATTATGGAAGGCAATATATGCGCAGCGTAAACTTTTTTTAAAAACATTGCCAATAGCGTTTATAGTGTCTTGTATTATCATATTGCCCCAGCCGAGGTACTATACAAGTACGGTCATGTTAGCACCAGAAGGCGGCTCTGATATCTCAGGAGGAGGTTTGTCTTCATTGGCTTCTTCTTTCGGGTTCAATCTAAGTGGTTCATCCAATGATGCTATTTATCCGATGTTGTATCCTGATTTATTTGAATCCCCAGAGTTCATAGTTGACATATTGCGTATACAAGTGTCGACAGATGACTCGGATGGCAATCCTCTTAATGTGGATTATTATACATATTTGAAATATCATCAAAAGAAAAATTGGTTGACCTATCCTTTTGTGTATTCGTACAGGTATATCAAGCAGATGTTGTCAACAGACGACGAAATGTCTGTATGCGAGAATGCTGCGAACCTTGATCCCTTTCACCTGTCAAAGAAAGATTATGAGTTTCTTGAACTTATACCAAAGGTTATTTCATGTAGTGTGGATAAGAAGACTGATGTGGCTACTATCAGCGTGACGGACCAATCAGCTGAAGTATGTGCAATGATGGCGGATTCTGTAAGAGAGCGTCTTCAATTGTTTATTATTAACTACCGTACTGCAAAAGCTCGAAAGGATTTGGAGTATTATCAAGCATTAGCAGATTCTGCTCAGCAAGAGTATGAACAAGCTGTTAGCAAATATGCAGACTACTGTGACAAACATCAAAATGCAATGCTTCAGGCATACATTTCCGAACGCGATAAGTTGGAAAACGTAATGGCTTTAAAGTATGAAGCCTATTCGTCTATGCTTACTCAAGTGACTATGGCCAAGGCGAAGGTACAGGAAAGAACTCCTGCATTCACTACATTAAAGACTGCCACAGTCCCAGCAAAGCCCGCTGGCCCTAAACGCATGATATTTGTGGCTTCCATGCTATTTTTGACAACATTGGGAACTGTAATCTATATATTGAGGAAACTCTTAAAAGACTATCTGTGATGAGACGCGAACGGACTATGGCGCAGAGCGCAGAGGTGGGTGTGCAGAAAGACCGTATAGCAAAGAATACGGTTCTTCTGTTTGTACGCATGACTCTGCTGATGGTTGTCAATCTGTATGCTGTTAGGGTACTGCTTGATAGACTTGGCGATGAAGGCTACGGTGTGTTCAATGCTGTAGCGGGCATGGTGTCCTCCCTTACTTGTATGACATCTGTCCTTGCCGTCTCCACACAGCGTTTCTATTCTTATGTCCAAGGTAAAGGGCAGCATGCAAGGATAAAAGAAATCTTCTCTGCAAGTCTTAATATAAATGTTGTCCTGTCTCTGTGTGTGGTAATCCTATTCGAGACAGTAGGCTTGTGGTTTCTCAATAATGGCATGACAATATCTTTTGATGTGATAGATTCAGCCAATGTGGTTTTCCATTATGCGGTTTTCACATTTGTGTGCGCCATTATACAGATACCTTTCACCGCCATGATCATTGCCAACGAACGTATGGGCTGGTTTGCATTGATTTCCTCGTTTGAGTGTCTATCAAGATTTGTTGTGGCATTGCTGATTGGAACATGTAGTGTTGACCGGCTCGTCTTCTATTCGGCAGGATTGTTCTTCGTCGCGCTTGTAGTGCTTTGCGTCTATGTGACATTGGTTATTGTCAGTTTTCCGCATTGTCGTTACATCATTGTCAAGTCAAAAGAGGCCTAT
This sequence comes from Bacteroidaceae bacterium, assembly GCA_036303125.1. Taxonomy (GTDB): domain Bacteria; phylum Bacteroidota; class Bacteroidia; order Bacteroidales; family Bacteroidaceae; genus Minthosoma. Next base: position 10,750 of record JAXJBE010000116.1, on the reverse strand, counting down.
AAGCGGTTGCTGAGTTTCTCAGGATGGACGCTTTTCGGCTCTTTGGCTAATGTAGGATTGATGCAGGGCAACATGATTTTACTCAATGTCTTCTTTGGAGCTCTGGCTAATGCAGCATTCGCAGTGTCTCAACAGATATATAACGCATTTAATTCTCTTGTGTCAAGTGTGGTATTGGCGATACGCCCGTCAATGATTCGGCTGTATGCCTCAGGTGATGAAAAGACCTTGTTCAGTCTTTTCAACTCAAGCAACAAGTTCATTTGTCTTATATTCCTGTTAGTGGGTCTGCCGCTATACTTAGAGATGGATTATGTACTTGAGATATGGATTCACCCGTCAAACCCTTCTACTGTTGTTTATGCCCGTATGATGGTAATTTACGCTTTCATAGTTGTTCTGAACAATCCAATCACAATTATGATGCAAGCAGTTGGTGCTATAAACGAATATCATCTAAAGGTGGAAAGTGTGACATTGCTGAGCATGCCAGTTACAGGATTGCTGTTTTGGATGGGGTATCCTTCGACATATATGTTTATTGTGATGATAACTCTGACCGCCGTGGCTCATGTTGTGCGCTTGACATGCCTTCATTCAAAGTTCGCAGACTACAGGGTGTCGTCATACATCACATCAATCCTTCTGCCAGCTATTGCAATCATTGCTTTCGTTGGCATGTTCATATGGATGCTTCACGCATTTATGGATAGTTCGCTACTTCGGTTATTGCTGACTGCGCTGCTGTCAACAGTACTTCTATTATTAGCTTATCTTACAATAGGCTTTGATAGAAGAGAGAGATTGATGGCAAAGGAACTTTTATTTAGAAGAATTAAACTAAGATGAGTCAGATAGTATACGATAATATATTGGCATCATTGTACTTGCTGGTGTGGATTGTCACTTTCGTGGTTTTGCACAGGAAACATCGGAGGTTGGATGCCATGTCTGCAATAATGCTCATGTATATTATATATAATGTGTTTTCACTCTTGACAATCAATGATCCGTTGTTTTCAATGACATTTGAGCCATTGACAGTGTTTCCTTATATATATCTTTATATGATGTTGATGGTTGCACTATCTCCAGCAATATATTTCCATAATAATGAGCCCAAAGGAATTGAGTATGAAGAGACACGAGTCATGAAACCATTCTGCTGGATGGTCATAATATGTGCTGTTATAATCATTCCTGACATTGTAGGCAATTTCAATGAAGGTATAGTGAAATTGTTTACAGACTCAGATGCAGGCAAAGACGCTTACAGCGAACAATTGTCGGAAGCAAGCGATAAAGGGTCTTCAATATCAAACATACCGTCTGTTATATTCAATGCATCATACGATTTGATATTATTCTTTTTCTTCTACTATCTTACGCAGGAAAAGAAGGATGTACCTCTTTTATTGGGTTTATCTGTTTGTCTGGTCATTGGAGTGTTACAACCTGTGATGTATGGACAGCGCACGGGCGTCATCAATGGCATACTTACAATATTTGCGGCGTATATGATGTTTCGCCAATTTATAAATAAGAAATTGGCGAAAAGTATTGAAGTAATAGGTATGACAGGAGTTGTATTAGCCATTTTGCCCGTTGCAGCCATCACATTCAGCCGATTTGGTACAACAAATGCTGGTGTTATGGGGTTTCTTAATTGGTATGTAGGACAAGGAAGCATCTATTTCAACAACTACGGACTTGATGCAGGTGGTATAAGATATGGTGACAGAATCCTTAACCTGTTTAAAAGAGTTATAGATCCTTCAACACCTAAAAATTATATAGAACGACGAATGAAATATCACAATCTGGACATGGACGATGACAGATTCACTACCTTTGTGGGAGATTTCTGCATTGACTTCGGACCAATATTGACAGTAGTGATATTTATCCTATTCGCATGGTATATACTTCGAAACATCAAATACTCTGAAAATGGGAAAATAAAGACGCATCAGTTGATGTTGCTATATTTTACAATATGCGTATGCATGCAAGGCGGTATGTATCTTTTTGCATATGCTGATACAGGAAATCTGAGAATCATTGTTCTCTTTGCATTCGTATACTATTTAAAACTCCACGAGAAGCTATTATTGGCATTTCCTAAAAGAGAATACGATGGTTCCAAAGAAAAGGAGTGACTACTTAAGGTGTACTCACGTGCGACATTAGATGCTAGAACCTGTGTTTGGTACAAAGTATGCCAACAAGTAAAATGATTGATAAGAATTAACTTTGATATATAAGGTCATAAAATGAAAGCAAGAGTAATAGCATTATATTTACCCCAATTTCATCCTATTCCAGAAAATGACAAATGGTGGGGCCCTGGATTTACAGAATGGACAAACGTAGCAAAGGCAAAGCCTTTGTTCCGAGGACATCATCAGCCACGTATCCCTGCAGATTTAGGGTTCTATGATCTTCGTCTGCCCGAAACCCGAGAACTGCAGGCTAAACTTGCTCGCGAAGCTGGCATCGAGGGATTCTGCTATTACCACTATTGGTTTGGCAATGGTAAGCAACTGCTTGAACGACCATTTAATGAGGTAGTGGCGACAGGTAAGCCTGACTTCCCTTTTTGCCTATGTTGGGCCAACCATACATGGAGTAACAAGACATGGCAGAAGTCTTCTGTCATGAAAATAGACTCAGTACTTGCAGAACAGACTTATCCTGGAATAGAGGATGATACGGCTCATTTCATGTCGCTGTTACCTGCATTCAAGGATTCTCGCTACATGACCGTAGACGGGAAATTGCTTTTTGTGGTGTACAACCCCTACGACTTTAAGAATGTAACAGGGTTTATGGTTACATGGAGGAAACTTGCAAAAGACCACGGCCTGCCAGGTTTTTTCTTTGTTGGGATGACATCGTCTACACTTACTTTTAAGCCCAATAATCATAATGGCCCTCAACGTGTATTGCCTAACCTTAAAAGCAGTGCTGAAATTTACAATTACATCCTTTCGCTTGGCTTTGATGCAGTAAATTCATTCGGCAAGCGTAGAGGAGAAATGCTTTATGAGGGGATAATAAGAAACCTCACAAAGGTCGCATTACGACATGTCAGGCTTCCTGCGGGGAAAATTCGTTATGACTACGCACGCACTGTGAACAACTTTTTTGCTCCTGAGGACTCATGGGAAAATGTATATCCAACTATTATGCCACAGTGGGATCGCACTCCTCGTGTAGCCTCTTTTGATGGCGTTTACGTAAATGCCACTCCTGAAAAATTCAAACAGCACATACTTAAGGCTATAAACATAATAAAAGACAAGCAAGAAGAACATCGGATAGTGTTTCTGAAATCATGGAATGAATGGGGGGAAGGAAATTATGTTGAGCCTGATTTTGAGTTTGGCCATGGATGGTTAGAGGCTATAAAAGAATCTGTAAGTAATAATTAACTCATTCATAACTTCGTATATGAAGACAATATATTTCATAATGAACTCCGTGAGTGACCCTCATGCCAACAGACGGATAAATGAGTTTGTCAGCAATGGGTATTATGTGAAGATTTATGGTTTCGAGCGTGATAATAAACCCAAGAGTAACAGTAATGCCGTTGTTCTTGGTCGCTTTTCTAATGCACTTAGCTATAGGAAACGTGTCAGTATCTATATAAAAGCACTGAGGCAGTTGTTTAAAGAACATTCGAAAGATAACTGCATTTGGTTCTATCAGGGATTGGACATTGCTCTGTTCGCTTCATTCTTAAATAAAAGGAATAGTATATACATTTATGAGGAGTGCGACCTCGTGCATACGAATATTAAGAACAAATTTGTATGTAACATGATGGAGTATCTTGACAAAAGAATAATCAGTAAATCCTATAAGACAATCTTAACCTCTGACGGTTTTGTTGATTATCACTACGGTTCAGATGAGAGGAAGAAGCCAAACAACATTGTAGTGATACCAAACAAGCTTCCAAAAGAAATGTTGAACGTACAGGCATTTCAAAAGGAAGGATTGGACAAGAAAAAAATACGTTTTGCCTTCGTTGGCATTATGCGTTACCATAGTCTTGCCAGCTTCGCAGATACTATATGTAAGCACTTCCCATCTCATGAGTTTCATTTCTATGGATATGTCGCATCGACTATGGATGCAAAGGAACTTCCGCAAGGAGAGAATGTATTTTACCATGGGGCCTATAAAAGTCCAGACGATTTGCCTGACATATACAAGAGCGTAGACGTGCTGGTTGCAACATACGACACCAGGTTTAGTATAAACACACGTTGTGCAGAGCCCAACAAACTATACGAGGCGATATATTTCCGATGCCCTATAGTCGTAAGCAAAAATACATTCCTCGCTCAAAAGGTAGAGCGGTTGGGAATTGGGTACTCTGTCGATGCTTTCAACGCTAATGATGTAATTACGCTTGTTGAGAGCATCCAAGATACATGGAACGACAAAGTATACAATCTATGCAAAATCAACAAGCAAGAAGCTATTGACGAGAATGATGTAAATAGAATTATTAATAAAGACATAATGGATTTATGAAAAAGATAATGCTCGTTTTTGGAACAAGACCCGAAGCTATAAAGATGGCTCCGTTGGTCAAAGCTTTTCAAAATAGTAATGACGCATTCGAAACAATTGTTTGCGTTACAGGTCAGCACAGGGAAATGTTAGACCAAGTGCTTGACATTTTCGGAATAACACCTGACTACGACCTTAATATAATGAAGCAAGGTCAGGATTTATATGATATCACTTCTAAAGTTCTGTTGGGAATGAGAGATGTGTTCAAACAATGTATACCTGATTTGCTTTTTGTTCATGGAGACACCACAACAAGCACAGCTGCGGCACTTGCTGCCTTCTATCAGCAGATACCAGTAGTGCATATTGAAGCAGGATTGCGCACACATAATATATATAGTCCGTGGCCAGAAGAAATGAACCGACAGATAACAGGGCGTATAGCAACGCTAAATTTCTCCCCAACTTCAATGAGTCAACAGAATCTCATTAAGGAGAGTGTTAATCCGGATAACATTATTGTCACAGGCAACACTGTTATCGATGCATTGTTGTGGGTTACTAATCGAGTAAAGAGTGACAGCGCACTTGCTGCATCATTAAAGGGAGAACTGAAGAAGTTCGGTTATGATACAGAACGTCTAACCACAAAAAGCAAAAAACTTGTTCTTATAACAGGCCATCGCCGAGAAAACTTTGGAAATGGCTTCATGAACATTTGCCATGCTATAAAGACCCTGTCTGAGAGATACCCTAATGTGGATTTCGTATATCCAATGCACTTGAATCCTAACGTAAGACATCCTATTCATGAAGTGTTTGGGAATGATCTGTCGCAATTGAAGAATCTCTTCTTCATAGAACCTTTGGAATATTTGTCATTTGTATATTTGATGGAGAAAGCGTATATAGTTCTTACGGATAGTGGTGGCATACAAGAAGAGGCTCCAGGATTGGGCAAACCTGTACTGGTTATGCGCGATACTACAGAGCGTCCAGAAGCCTTAGATGCAGGAACTGTAAAGCTTGTAGGAACAGACTACAACAAGATTGTTGACGGTATATCATTGCTGCTCGACAGCACAGACGTATATAATGCAATGAGCAAGGCCACCAACCCCTATGGTGACGGCATGGCTTGCGATAGAATTGTAAATGCCACAAAGAAATACCTAAATATGATGCAATGAATAATCAATTAGTCTCCGTTATAATGCCGACATACAATGCAGCCCAATGGGTGGCGCAGAGCATCGACAGCGTTTTGGGACAGACATATACAGACTTGGAACTGATTATCACTGATGACTGTTCGACAGACAATACACGCGACATACTCCGACAGTATGAAGCGGCCGATGCAAGGGTGAAGGTCATCTATATGGATGAGAATCTTGGTGCCGGCCGCACACGCAACAAGTGCATAGAGCACGCTCAGGGACGTTATATCGCTTTTTGTGACAGCGATGACCGTTGGATGCCCACCAAGCTTGAGAAACAACTTCGCTTCATGAAGGAGAAGGACTGCTGCATGGTTTTCGCTTCGTATGTCACATGCGATGAAAAGGGAAACAACAAGGGTGTCATCATTGCACCTAAACGACAGACTCTCTTTCAAACCAAGTGTGACGACAAGATAGGTTTTTTGACATGCATCTATGATACAGAGAAGACGGGGGGGAAGATGTATATGCCTCCACAGCGTAAACGACAGGACTATGCCTATGTGTTGCAGATATTGCAGAAGTGCCGCTATGCATACGGGCTTAAAGAACCCTTGGCATATTACCGACTCCACTCTCAAAGCATCTCGGCCAATAAATGGTCGCTTGTCAAGTACGAGATGCTCACATGGCGTGTTGTCTTCGGAGATAGCAAGCTGCAGGCATTTCTCTTCTTTGTCTTTTGCTTCATGCCTTCATATATTGTCAAAAAGATTGATACAAAATTGACCAATATGTGTAAGGCAAAGAAAATTATCAAATCTGTTTGAGTCCGCAAGCCCAACACCCTTTGTGAGCTTGCTCCTGAGGGGTGTTGGGCTTGTCCGATAAAAGAGTCGGGTTTGCGGGTCTTGACAAGGGTGTCTCTTATTATCCATAATCGTTTATTGGATTGTGGGTGATTTTATAGAACAATTTTGCATTTTCTGTGGAAAACATTTGTATATTAGAATCGTCTGTTGTATCTTTGCAAAGGCTGTTAATTTAATGGCCATTAAATTAATGACGATTAAATATCTTGTGTATGAGATTCTATGACCGTGAAGAAGAGCTGAATACGCTTAATAAAAATTGGGAACAATCGGCGTCGCATTCCATGATGACAACGATGATAGGTCGTCGTCGCGTTGGCAAGACGGCCGTTCTGCTGAAAAGCACAGAGGGGTGTAAGTCGTTGTATTTGTATGTCTCTAAAGATAACGAGCAGATGCTTTGTTCTAAGTTTCAGCAGCAAGCGCAACGACAGTTAGGGTTGCATATCCATGGCCGAATAACCTCCTTTGGCGCATTGTTTGAGGAACTGATGATTTATGGACGGGATAACCACTACACTCTTATCATTGATGAATTTCAGAATTTGCTGGGCATCAATAAGGCAATACCGAGCGAGATACAGGATATATGGGATAGGTATAAGGATGTGACGACAGTCAATCTCATTCTTTGTGGCTCAATCTATTCGATGATGAAAAAGATATTTGAGAATGGTGATGAGCCTCTTTATGGGCGTCGCGATTCTGCCATGCGGCTAAATCCCTTTCGTACAGATGTTCTTCGGCTTATTCTGCGTGAGCATAATCCCAATTTCAAACCAGACGATTTGCTATGTCTTTACATGCTGACGGGAGGAGTTGCGAAGTATGTGGCATTGTTGATGGACGCCAGGGCTACCACGTGTGATAAAATGTTGAGATATGCCACGGCAGCTGATTCGCCGTTTATCACGGAGGGCGTCGAATTGCTTGTGTCAGAATTTGGCCGTGACTATGGCACGTATTTCAGCATACTGCAACTCATTGCTGCGGGCATGACTTCTCAGAGAGAGATAGATAGTGTGATAGGCAAGAATTCAGGTGCATACCTTAACAACCTCAGTGATGACTATTCGTTTATAACCAAAAACACACCGCTGTTCAGCAAACAGGGAGCGAGAAATATCAGGTGGAATATTGATGACTGTTACCTTCGCTTTTGGTTCAGATTCATCTACCCATATCAGGGAATGATTGAGGCTGGCCAAACATCATTGCTCCAGCAGTATGTCAAGGACAATTACGAACAGTTTACGGGACGCACCCTTGAACGGTGGTTTCAGACTCAGGCGATGGAAAGTGGTAAATATACTCGTGTGAGTAACTGGTGGGGCAGGTGTGGTGAGAACGAGCTTGATCTTGTGGCTGTCAATGAGTTCAATAATGTTGGCATGATAGCCGAAGTTAAGCGAAACGAACGGAAAATAAAGATGGACGTTTTAGAAAATAAGGTTGCATCCTTGCCTTCAAAGGATTTCGCCAAATACACATTTCAGTTGCAGGCTTTGTCTTTGAAAGATATGTAAGATTCGTGGAGAGTCGAATGTCATTGTTTTCGGAGCAATGCCCTAATAGCTAAAAGTAAAGGCAGATTGGGCATTGAAGCTACATCCAGCTCATCTTCTCGCCTTCCTTCTGGCGTCTACATTTACTGTTTAGATAATGGAAAAAGGATAAAAGTGAGTAGATGATATGCTGTTACTTACAGTCCGCAAGCCCAACACCCTTTGTGAGCTTGCTCCCGAGGGGCTGTGAGCCTGCTCCCGAGGGGTTGTGAGCAGGCTCATTTGGGGTTGTGAGCAAGCTCATCTGGAGAGTTGGGTAGGGACGATTCATGAAGTGGTAATATATAACAATCTTATGGAAGAAACAGATAATAATTCGGGGCAAGTATTGAAAAAGTCAGTGGATTGGAACACACTGTATTTCTATCAGAAATCTGATGTTGTGTACCAGCTGTCCTTTGTCTTCTGCAATAGATTCATTCATCTATACAAAGACCGCACGCGCGATCAGATGATACAGGCGGCACGTTCGTGCAAGCAGAATATCGTGGAGGGATTGGCGGATGGGGTCACTTCGACGGAGATGCAGCTTAAGCTGCTCAATGTGGCTCGTGCTTCTCTGAAAGAATTGCGTGAGGACTATGAGGATTATATCAAGTCTCGCAATCTGCGTTTTTATGTGAAGTCTGATTCGTGTTACAACTCGATGTTGGATTTCTGTCGCTATCACAATAAGCTTGAGGATTATAAGCCGTTTTTTGAGAGATGGAGCGACGAGGAGATGTGCAACTACGCTCTCACTCTCTGTCACTTCATCGATAAGATGATGCTCTCTTTCATGAAGAAGCTTGAACATGAGTTTGTCACGTAGGGTGGTATAAAGGAACGTATGTACAAGGCTCGTACAAACTATCGCAAGCAGCAGGATGCTCGATTGGCTCAGCTCGAAACGGAGCGTCCTGAGCTTGAGCAGGCGCTCGCTGCGGCAAGGGCGGAGGCAGAGGGATGGAAGGCTCGCTATGAGGACCTCAAACAAAGAGCCCTAAAGGCTTACTATGCCCAGCAGGAAGAGATTGTGTCTCTCCGCAAGCAGTTGGGGATAGAGCCTGAGGGCAAGGAGTAGATTGGTGTGAATGGGGGATGCTGTGGGATTGATAGGATTATCAGGTTTTATATGGTTGCTGGTTTTTTATAGTTTTTCTAGGATTGCTAGTATTACTAGAGATGCTAGGGTTGCTAGGGATACTAGTATTGCTAGGGATACTGGGAATTGTTAGTGTAACTGGAGAATGCTATGGCTTGGGGATAAGGAGGGCTTTCAATCGTATGATATGTTTCTCAGTTCCTTCACTTGGTTGTTCTTGGCTTGTGTGGAGAGCATGTCGCGGAGTTGCTGTGAGGACATGCTTGAGGATGGCTGGAAATGTTGCGAACGCATGTAGCTCAGTATGCTGTGAAGCAAGGTGCGTGCCTCTGGATAACATGCTATGTCAGGCAGGTGGCATGAGCAGACAAATAGTTTTCCTTTGCCTACTGTGCACTCGAACATGAGGCCGAGCCGGTGGTTGCGCTCGATATTGTCAATCACTTGCACCAATGGGCGCATGCTGTTGGGGCAATTGTCCATAATCAGAGGGCGTGACTCGTGCAGTATGGATGCCCACTGCCAGTCGGTATGGAAACTTGTGGGGAAGTGATTGAAGATGATATGCGCGGTGTCGTTGACGAGAATACCGAGTGTGCCTGGAGACACAGGCTTGTTGTTGTTCTCGCTGATGGTCTTGAACATGCGGTAGTTCCAGTAGTCAGTCTGGGCAAGGCCTCCTACTGTCTGTTGCTGGTACATGTCTTTGCGGGGCATCAGCAGCACTTTGGCTCCGCTGTCAAGGCTGTGAAGGGTGGCTTCGTCCAGTGTGTCTGTGATGATGACATCATTGGCTATTGCTGTCATTGGAGCGATGTTGGCAGGGGATGGGTATACCCATAGGTTATAACTGTTGGAGTACTCCGTGCCTTCAATGTGCAAGGTCAGTGTGATATGCTCGGCTGTGGCAGAGTGCGACAGGCGGACTATGTCTTGTGGCGAAGCTATGGCATTGAGGCCTGCATGGATGTCATGTATGCGGAACTCTCCGCTGGAGCGTGTCTCTCCCATGTCGTTGGTGAAGGAATATTTGAGGGTCTTGCCCATGAGGAGCGAGTCAGATGGACTGTAGTGGGATAACAGGCATGTCCAGCTGATGGTGTCTCCATCGGTATAAGTGAATTTGGATAGGGCGGCTAAGGGGACGATGTCATTGCACCATTGTCTCCACTTTGATGCGCTTACATATCCTTTGCTGTCCATGAAAGCGTCGAGCACACCCACGTATGCTGACCCTTGTCCCGGGTAGTCCTGTAAATCGAGCAACTGGAATCCGGCCATGTTTGCTGTGCGCAGGTCCATCTCTATGTCGGACTTGTACAGTTCGACAGCCCATTTGCCTGACGCTCTGTGGAAATCTTCTGCCTGTGACAGCATGCCTGCTTCTTTCAGCCTTCGGCGAAACTCTTCCATGTTATAGGGGTAGAGCACTCCTATGTATTTCTCTATCTCGCTGTAGTCTGGGTAAGACTGGAACTGGCCAGTTTCGTGGCTTATGACGGGCATGCCGCATGAGCCTATGGCACGGTCGAAATT
>JAXJBE010000115.1:0-18231 GCA_036303125.1 Bacteroidaceae bacterium | reverse complement strand
GATAACCAGTAAACTTTCCTCATTCTTCTCTCAAACACTTTTTATATGTACTTTCCGACCTCTAAACAACAGGTTTACGATTCATAAACAACCACTCTGGCTTTTATCACTCATCTCTCATGATTTGCCACTCAAAGACTTTGTTTATTTATTGGATTCTTATATAAGAATTAGTGCGTGTTCACTTCGTTTATCCAATAAAGTTGCAGATCCTCTTCAGTTGAGATACTGTGTCCTTCTTCAAGGATTTGGTGTTTATTGCTTCTGTAAAACTGCGAAGCCGGTGTAAGTCCGAACCTATGAAGCTGTAATATCCCTTGTTGAGGAGCATTAGAGCCTTGTCTTGAGCAGGTTTCCCATAGCCACCTGCAAGGGATACAATATTCATCTGCAGCAAGACTTTCATGGATGACAGCTTGTCATAATCTTTGTCACTCATGTATCCATATCTCTCTGGATGTGCAAGGATTGGGATGTAGCCTTCCTCTTGAATACGTTTGAGTGTACCATAGAGGTCAATAGGTGGCTGGTAGTAAGATGTTTCAACCAAAAGATGATCTTGTTTAGAACCGATGGGTAGGAAATCTTTCTCCTTCAGTCTCTCGTTGAAGAGGTTGTCTATCATGTTCTCTGCGGCGAGATGGAGTTTGATTGTGCCGCTGTATTCATTTTGCAGTTCTTCGTAGCGCGCACGGAGTTCAGAGGTCGTATTTGGTATATCCTCCATGATGTGGGGGGTAAGCCATACTTCTTTAATGCCGATGGACTCGTAGTAGCTGAGTGCTTTGAGTGAATCCTGCATAGTCTGTATGCCATCATCCACACCTGGCAGTATATGGCTGTGCCAGTCGGTAGCTCCGTTGAAGATACCTGTATCAATCAGTTTCTTTTTTGAATTGAAGCAAAACATGAGCCTGTAGTTTATGAGTAAATTTACAGAGTTTGTACCATTGTGCGTTATGGTACAAACTCTGTATATTGATTATTTATTTGAATCGTCATCTGATAGGTAACTACCGTATCCGTAACCATATCCATACCCGTATCCGTAACCATATTTGCCGTATCCGTAACGACCTCCACTTGGCATAGAACCGTTAAGTATGATAGCTATATTATTGTATTTCTTTTCTTTGTATATATTTTCGAGTTTCGGCAGGAGGTTGCGCTCGAAGAGCTCAACTCGTACAATGAATGCGGTAAGGTCAATATATTTGTTGACGATGGATGCATCTGCGAGCATTTCCATTGGAGGACAGTCGAGGAAAATGTAGTCGTACTCTTCTCTCATGTTCTTAATCATGTTCTCCAATGCGGCACTGTACAAAAGTTCGGATGGGTTCGGTGGAAGTATGCCGCATGGAACTACGTCCAAATTTCTGTGGATGCTACCACTCACGATAACTTCGTGGTAGTCTTTGATATCTCCATTAAGATAGTTTGATACACCCTCCTTTGGACTATCCACGTATGTGGAGAGTGAACCCTTGCGGAGGTCGAGGTCTACGATTACTACCTTCTTCCCTTTTATGGCATAGCTCATTGCTATATTCATTCCTATGAATGTCTTACCTGAGCCTGCATTGAATGAAGAAGTCATCACAACCTTGTCGCCATTGTGGCCGAGCATGAACTCCAAGTTGGTACGAACGACACGGAATGCTTCATTGATGTAGTCTCGCTTTCTGTCTTTGACGACAATCTCTCTTTTGCCTTCCTCTTCTTTTTTATTGTTATGGATGAATCCCAGCTTGACAAATAATCTCTTGAGATGGCTTAGATGTCCTTTCTTTTTCTTCTTGAAGGCATAAGGAATTTCGCCGATATATGGGATGGAAAGACCCTCTATGTCTTTCTGGCCGCGTACAGTGGTGTTGAGTGTTTCCAAGAGATATATGCCACTGATAGGTAGAACTAAGCCGATGACAAAGGCTATCAGCATGATTTTGCCAGAGGATGGTGCCACGGGAAAATCTGAACCTGCTGCCCAGTTGATGATGCGTGTATTGTATGCTGTGAATGTTTGGCTCACTTCGTTCTCTTCGCGCTTTTGAAGCAGGAACAGATATAGGGATTCCTTTACCTTTTGCTGGCGCTCAACAGAGAGGATGTATTTGGCCTGTGTGGGATTAGTTGATAGCTGGCTGTTGGATATAGCTTCCTTGCGTTCGAGTGTTTGGATTTGTCCGTTGAGATTGACAACATAGTTATCGAGCGAGGAAAGAATCATTTTGCGCATCTGTGAGAGCTTATTGTCCAGCTCCACTACGAGTGGGTTTTGCTCGTTACTGTTGGCAGCGAGATTGTTCCGTTGGAGTAGATCTGTGTTGTAGTCTGCTATCTGTTTCTCGATGTTCTCGTTCTCAATGCCAGAATTAGCTGGCAAGAGCTGGTTTTTTGTGATGTTGCTGCTCAGTTGCTGACGCACATAGTTAGCCATCGAACGACGGTTGTTGTAGTCAAGTAGCTGGTCGCTTACATCTGTTGATTTAGAGAAATAGGTTCCTGCTGCCGTCTGTACATCAGGAATTCTGTTGGTGCTTTTGTATGTTGAGATTGAGTTGTCAACTGAGCCCAGTTCTTTTTCAATAACTTGAAGGCGTTCGTCGATAAACTTAGATGTGCTGACTGTTATCTGGTTCTTTTCTTTGAGCCAGTTTTCATTGTAAACTTTTATAATAGTATTGACTACGTCTGTCGCTCTTTCTACAGAAACATCTGTGTACGAAAGGTTGATGACGTCTGCATTCTTGTCTGCCAGTTCGGCTGTCATGTTGCTAAGACAAGTCTGTATGGCGATAGATGAACGCAACTTTGTGATAATAATGGGTTTGTCAGAGATGATGCCATTGTTTGAGGCATCATCATATGGTTGGTATGATAGGTTGCGGCTTACAATTATCCTGCCTTTCTTTAACACTTTCACAGAGTCAAGCATGTTGCCTGTGACAACAAATGTGCTATCTTTTCCGTTGATTTTATTGATGTCTAAAGTGAACTTGTTTTTTTGAACTGTGAGCACACCCTCCAATGATTCGTTCTCCATATTTGTAAAGGAAATGCAGTATGGAAGGTTTGTGCCGTAGAGAGTCTTGTCATAGAAAAATCCTTTTGATTGGTATATTACATCAAGTCCTAATTCATTGACTACTCCACTCATGATTGCTGGCGACTGAAGAGTGAGAAATTCGTTGTATACCTTTGACTGAAGTCCTATACCACTAAGTTCGGCGAATTCGGATGCGGTGCTGCGTCGTGCATTATCTTCCTTGATGAGTACAGCCGCCGTACGTTGGTATGTAGGCGGTGTCATCCTTATGTATAGATATGCAGCTATCAAGCAAATGAAGACAGATGCGACAATCCAATTCCATTTGCTTATGCATAGGAAAAATATGTCTGCTATGTTTAGTCCTTCGCTTTCCTGCTCGTTTGAATTGATTTCTGCGACTTTAATGTTCTGTTCTGACATGGTATTTTGTTTGTTTGATACGATGTTTAACTTCTTTCTGTTAATTTGCTATCTTAATTTGTTGAAATTGGTGCGTGTCATTGGTACGTTAAGCGTGGTTCCCTTTGGAAGTCAGGGTAGATGTTGCGCCTAATTCTTGAGAAGAACAGCTATTGAGATGCATACAGACAATACTGACATCCAGAATGAAGGTGTGAGGAATGTGTTACCTGCGGCTGTACTTTGTCTTGCTCTTACCTTATTTGGTTCTACATAGACGATGTCATTCTGCTGTAGAATGAATGCAGGTGACTGCGTCAAACTGTTAAGGTTTGTGAGGTCTATTTCGTAGGTTGTAATGTTTCCTCCATTGCGTCTGTATACTTTCACGTTTTTCCTGTTTCCGTATTGGGTAAGGTCGCCAGCTTTTTCTATTGCGTTGAGAATAGTAAATTGGTCTCTGTCGATAGAAATAGCTCCTGCTGATTTAACTTCACCGAGCACGCCAACGTGGAGGTCGGCATATTCTACTACAACGGTTGCGTCTTTTACGCCCTGTTCTGAAGTGGTGAGTTTTGTCTTTACTTTTTCTGCTATCTCGTTACGGCTGAGGCCTCCAACGTGTATTGAACCTAAGATGGGGAAATCGATGTTGCCTTCACGGTCGACTGTGTAGTATGATATGTATCCAGTGCCGCCACCTCCTATAGTTGTTTGGCCAAGACGGGTATTTGTTGATACAAGGTTGTACATGGAAGAAAGAATGGGGTCTTTGCAGGTGACAAGGATGGAAATCTTGTCATGTGGCTTGATTTTCACAGTCTCGAGAGCATTGGCTATGCTAACAACGTCCCCCTCTTTCGTGTCTTGAAAATAATTGAAGTCCTTGACAGAGGTACAGGATGCCAAAGCAAGTAGCATGACGGATAAAAGATAGATAACTTTCTTCATGAGGATTATGCTTTAAAATTAGTGATTGCACAATTATGTATCAATATTGTAGATTATCGGTGCAAAGTTACGATATTTTCTTATTTCGCTAATGAAAAATGTGATTTATTTTATAATATAGAAAAAAAAGCGATAATTTTGCATCACAAATTCACATTATGGCACTCACGGAAGATAAATTCAGTATAGATATAGACAAGGTCCTGAAAAGCAAGTTGGGAAGCAAGTCGTGGCTTGTTCCCCCGTTTTTTGTGTCTTGGCTGAAGCGCACAATACACCAAGATTGGATTAACAAGCATTTGGCGGGAGAGGGGAGTGGCCAAGTCGGTGTTGAATGGCTCGATGGTTGTCTTAAATATCTTAAGTGCACTATCCATGTCAGGTCTAAAGTTGATGGTGTCGTTAAGGAAGGGCTTGATGACATACCAGACAATTCAGATGGGCGTTACTTTACCATAGTGTGCAATCATCCTTTGGGAGGGCAGGACGGCATAGCTCTTGGCTCAATAGTCTGCCACAAGTATGACAGCAAGATGGTGTACCTTGTCAACGACTTGCTGATGAATCTCAAGGGTCTTGCTCCACTCTGTGTGCCTATCAATAAAACAGGCAAGAATGGGCGCGATTTTCCTCGCATGGTAGAGGCTGCATTCCAGTCAGATAAGAATGTGGTGATGTTTCCAGCAGGTCTCTGCTCGCGCATGGGGGAAGATGGCACTATCAGAGACCTTGAGTGGAAAAAGACTTTTGTCAGTAAATCAGTGCAGTACAAGCGAGATGTCATTCCTGTTCATTTTTCGGGACATAATTCGGACAGGTTCTATCGTATAGCTCGCTGGTGCAAGCGTCTTCGCCTGAAGATTAACATTGCCATGCTCTATTTGCCTGATGAAATGTATAAGAATCAGGGCAAATCTTTTACCGTCACCTTTGGAAAGCCAATCCCGTGGCAAACCTTTGACAAGAGCAAGACTGCATTGGAATGGGCACAGTGGGTCAAGGAAAAGGTATATGAACTTGAGGACTGAATGATTAGGCAGAACAGAACAAGCGGATGACGCACGAGCAGTTCAGTTTTTAAAATAACAAAAGACAGATAAATAATACATTATTATATATAAGAATAATCTGGAGAACTATTAATAGTATGGAAGCAGAAATCATAGCACCAATCCCGAAAGAGGTGCTGAAAGCAGAACTGACAGACGACAAGCGCTTGCGTATGACAAGCAAGAGCAACAACGAAGTGTATGTTGTAACATGGCAAGACTCACCCAACGTGGTCAGAGAGATAGGCCGTCTCAGAGAGATTGCATTTCGTGCTGCTGGAGGTGGGACAGGGCTCGACTGTGATCTTGACGAGTTCGACACTATGGACAATCCTTACAAGCAGCTTATTGTCTGGAATCCCGAAGCCGATGAGATTATTGGCGGCTACCGTTACATTCTTGGGCCAGATATCCGCTTTGATGAGAAAGGACAGCCAATATTGGCTACCAGTCATATGTTTCATTTCTCAGACCATTTCATCAAGGATTACCTTCCATATACTATTGAATTGGGACGTTCCTTTGTTACTCTCGAATACCAGTCAACACGTTCGGATAACAAATCCATTTTCGCTCTTGACAACTTGTGGGACGGGCTTGGGGCTCTTGCTGTCATCATGCCAGGCTGCAAATATTTCTTTGGTAAGATGACCATGTATCCAAGCTACAATAGAAAGGGACGAGATATGATTCTTTATTTTCTCCACAAACACTTCGGTGACAAGGACGGTCTGGTCATTCCTACTAAGCCTCTTGAACTCGAACATGACCCTAAGGAATTTGAACAGCTCTTCTGTGAGGATACGTTCAAGGAAGACTATAAGATTCTCAACCACGAGGTGAGAGCCTTGGGCTACAACATACCTCCCCTTATCAATGCCTACATGGGACTTTCCCCTACTATGAAGATGTTTGGTACAGCTATCAATTATGGATTTGGCGATGTGGAAGAGACAGGGATACTTATAGCTGTAAGCGAACTTTACGACCAGAAACGCATCCGATACGTTGACAACTTTGCTAAAGATCATCCGGAATATGTTCGTATTACAAGCGGTGCCAACAAAGTCATCTATGAACCGCGCAACAAGAAGGAACTCGAAGACGATTTTGCTCCTGTCAGATAACGATTAGGCAAATAATATGCTAAAAAGAAGCACAAAATTAAAGGTTTTGTGCTTCTTTTTTTGCTGTTATAAAAAAATGAGGTATTTTTGCAGCACATTATCATGAGAGGTGAGCAATATCTGTGCTCCAAATGTGATCTTATTCAGTAAAAGAAGCGAGCAGACATACTTACCTCCAACCTCCTATCAACCTCAAAAAATAAATATAATTCACAAACAATGGCATTTACAAGAATCACAGCTGCAGAAGCTGCAGCTCTAATTAAGGACGGAGACAATATCGGTCTGTCTGGATTCACACCTGCAGGTACACCCAAAGCTGTAACAGCCGAGATTGCAAAGGTGGCTCATGCTGAACATGAGGCAGGGCGTCCTTATAAGATTGGCATCTTCACAGGAGCGTCAACAGGGCAGTCATGCGATGGAGTGCTTTCTGATGAACAGGCAATTCGTTACCGTGCGCCCTACACAACCAATGCAACTTTCCGCAAGCATGTCAATGCAGGTGAATTAGCATATAATGACATACACCTCGGCATGATGGCACAAGATCTTCGCTATGGCTTTTTGGGCGAAGTGGATTGGGCTATCCTTGAGGTGTGCGCCATAGAAGAAGACGGCAAGGTATATCTTACAGCAGCTGGTGGTATTTCTCCGACAGTAGCGCGTCTTGCCAAGAAGGGAATAATCCTTGAACTTAATGCATTCCACTCTCCTAAGTCTATTGGCATTCATGACGTATACGAGCCCCTCGATCCTCCTATGCGCAAGCCCATCATGATAGAGAAGGTCACTGACCGTATCGGCACGACTTATTTGCAGTTAGACCCCAGCAAGATAGTAGGTGTGGTCGAATGCAATATTCCTGACGAGGCACGCTCATTCAAGGATGCCGATCCAATAACAGATAAGATTGGGGAAAACGTGGCAAACTTTCTCATGAACGAAAAGAAACGTGGCATTATCCCTCCAGGATTTCTCCCGTTCCAGAGCGGTGTGGGCACCACTGCCAATGCCATTCTCTTTGCTCTTGGAAGCAACCCCGACATGCCTGCTATGGAAGTGTACACGGAGGTGCTCCAAAATGCCATTGTCGATCTCATGTTCCAGGAACGCGTCAAGTGTGCCTCCACATGCTCTCTCACAGTGACCAACGACAAGCTGCAGAGCATTTATGACAATATGGACTTCTTCAAGGACAAACTCGTACTCCGTCAGTCAGAGATTTCCAACAATGCTGAGGTCATCCGTCGACTCGGACTCATAGCTATTAACACAGCCATAGAGGTTGACCTCTACGGACATGCCAACTCAACACAGATTTGCGGCACCAAGATGATGAACGGCATTGGTGGTTCTGGTGACTTTGAGCGCAATGCCTTCCTTTCCATCTTTACATGCGCATCTGTAGCCAAGGGCGGTGCCATTTCTGCCATCGTCCCATTCTGCAGTCACGTTGACCATACAGAACATGATGTCAATGTCATCGTCACTGAGCAGGGTGTTGCAGACCTCCGTGGCAAGAGCCCCATACAGCGAGCTCAAACTATCATCGAGAACTGTGCGCATCCAGACTACAAGCAGCTTCTTTGGGATTATCTCAAGATTTCCCAGACAGGGCAATCATGCCATAACATGGCAGCTACACACGCCTTCCACGATGCATTCCTCAAGGAGGGTGACATGCGCAAGGTGGATTTCTCAAAAATAGTATAAAAGTTTATGTGGCAGCTATAGCCTCTATAGTATAAATAAAACCTTCAACACCCCATCGTTATGAAATTCATTTCGTGGAATGTTAATGGACTCCGCGCCGTGTGCGGCAAAGGCTTCACAGAAGTCTTTGCCACACTTGATGCGGATTTTTTTTGCCTTCAGGAGACTAAGATGCAAGAAGGGCAGATTGACCTTCATTTTCCTGGTTACTATTCATATTGGAATTATGCCAAGAAAAAGGGGTATTCTGGTACGGCAATCTTTACCAAGCATCAGCCTCTCAATGTCACGTATGGCCTACCCGCCGCAATCATAGAGAAGGCTGTATCAACCACGGCCGAAAAAGAAGATTGGGAGGCTGTCAATAGTGAAGGAAGAACTGTCACGCTTGAATATGACACTTTCTTCATCGTCACAGTCTATACCCCCAACTCACAAGACGAGCTTCGCCGTCTTCCCTTACGTATGGTATGGGATGACTCCTTCCGCTCCTATATCCAGGAACTTGACGCAGCTAAACCAGTCATTATCTGTGGGGATCTTAATGTGGCTCATCAAGAGATTGATCTCAAGAACCCTAAGACCAACCGTAAGAATCCTGGTTTCACCGATGAAGAGAGGGAGAAGTTCACAACATTGCTGTCTGTAGGCTTCACCGATACTTTCAGATATTTCTATCCCGACCAGAAGGATATTTATTCGTGGTGGTCATACCGTTTCAGGGCAAGAGAGAAGAATACAGGTTGGCGTATAGACTATTGGTTGTGCTCCAATCGTCTCACACCTCGTCTGCAAGCGGCAAAGATTCATACTGATATTATGGGCAGTGATCACTGTCCTGTAGAAGTAGATATAGATTTATAGCATTACTGTTTTATGAAGCATATCATGCACATCATCCTTCTTTGTTTGATAGCTTTCACATGGTCTTCATTCAAAGGCGAACTTCCTCTCAGCAACATAAGCGAGGGCGAAAGGGATGAGTGTGCGGTCTTCATTCCAGATGAAGAGGAATATCCCAACAGAGAAGTAGGTACGTCTGATGTCTTTCCTTTAAGTAAAGAGGGCATCATCTCCTGTGCTCCGCAAATTTTTAGTGTTGCTTCTGACGCAGAAGAGCCACAAGCGAAGACCTTGCAGAGACGTCAACACTTACCTTTTGGCAAGTGGGCAATCTACAGGTTGGGCTTGCTCAAATTCCGCTCAACCATTCACAGGGCAACTGGTGGATATACCCAAGACACGTCCGCTCCTGTGAGTTTCCATGCCTCACACATTCTTTATATATATGTGTTGAGGCATATCATACGTTAGCCAAATAAATGAAAGTCTTTCTCTTTGTGCATATCTTCCAAGAGAAAGAAAATAACAATTGCGCATGGTAAGTTCAGACTGTATTTCTGATTGGCATGTGCAGGCGGAGTGTATCCGTACCATAACTAATATATCATTAAAAATCATTTATTATGGCAAACTTCAAACATTTAGAAATCGCGCCACAGGTAGCGAACCACCCTAACATATATATAAAACAAAGTTTCCTGGGTCTCAAGACTCGAGTGTTCTATCAGCCTACATATTCAGAGGTTGATAGTGTTCGCAAGTATTTCACTATGTCATCAGGCAAAGCTATTGTTGATTTTCTCCGCAAGTATATTGATGCCAAGTGCAACCAGCTTCCCAGCAGCCTCCTCATCGAATATGATGCAAACGGTAACTACTGTATGGAGATGTGCTCATCGCGTGATGGGCAGTTTGTTGCCTTGCAGATGTTCAAATACTGCAATTTGGCTTATAATCCCGTTTGCGACATCATCATTTATGAAGGCCATGATGCCGATGTCCTTAAAAAAGCCATAGAGTGTGGTGTAGTCGATTCTGATGCCGCCTCAGCGAAACCATGTATATATTTCTCGCAAGTTGAAGAATTATGAAAGCCATAAGATACAAGACAAAACTATTATTGGGCTTTATCTTATTTCTGTCTGGAACACTAATGATTCAGATGCCCGTTTATATTAGTCTTGACCAGCATTTCCTGCTGAGTCAGCTTTTGCTGGTAATTGGTTCTATCACTATTTTCTTCGGTTTCGCTATGTTGATGCCTGGAAGATTGTAAATCAAAATATCAGGGGCTGTGTCGTAAACCTTAAATTACGATACAGCCCCTGGTCTCGATAAGTCCTTTATTGTAGAGGAATGTATTGCAGGAGAGGCGAAAGCGAAGTGTGATGCAGTTGCTGTTTTTCTTCAGGTCGGGTTTGACACGAAGTTTATGTTGCTGCGGTCTCCGTTAAGCGGCATGTTATTCCTTCGCCAATATCTGCTTTGCAGGTTGTTTGCGTCGGCCGATTATTAAAAGTTGTCGACGTGTATCTCGAAGTATGCCTGTGGGTGAGCGCATGTGGGGCATATATCTGGTGCTTTCTCGCCTACTACGATGTGTCCGCAGTTGCGGCATTCCCACACCTTGATTTCACTCTTCGCGAAGACAGCGGCTGTTTCTACGTTTTTGAGCAATGCGCGGTAACGCTCTTCGTGGCGTTTCTCGATGGTTGCCACGAGGCGGAACTTGGTTGCGAGTTCGGTGAATCCCTCTGCTTCGGCTGTTTTTGCGAATCCTTCGTACATGTCTGTCCATTCATAGTGTTCACCGTCAGCTGCTGATGCAAGGTTCTGGGCTGTGTCGCCGATGCCGTTGAGTTCCTTAAACCACAGTTTTGCATGCTCTTTTTCGTTGTCTGCTGTCTGTTGGAAGATTGCTGCTATCTGCTCGTAGCCTTCCTTCTTTGCCTTTGATGCGAAATATGTGTACTTGTTGCGTGCCTGACTTTCGCCTGCGAATGCTTCCATGAGATTCTTCTCTGTCTGTGTGCCTGAATACTGTGTTGCCATTGTTTTAAAAGTTTAATGGGTTAAGAATTTAAATGTTTGGATTGTGGCGGCAAAGTTAGGCATTTGGAAATTGTGAGCCAAATAATTTGCAGAAAAATGATGGTGGATTTGTAAAAAACTAAATGTTGGACATTTATGTGTTTATGAAGGATTACAGGCTTTCGATAATTCTCGAACCGTCTTCTTGCTGAGTGATGGTAATGCGGACAGCATCAGTAGGGAGAAGGTCTTCGATGAGTTCGGGCCATTCCATGAAGCACAGGCAACCGGAGTAGACATAGTCTTCGTAGCCTATGTCGAGTACT
The DNA here is from genome assembly GCA_036303125.1 of Bacteroidaceae bacterium. Taxonomy (GTDB): domain Bacteria; phylum Bacteroidota; class Bacteroidia; order Bacteroidales; family Bacteroidaceae; genus Minthosoma. Next base: position 6,737 of record JAXJBE010000115.1, on the reverse strand, counting down.
TCCTGCTCTCGCTTGATGCGATAGAAGTCGAAGTGGTAGATGGGGTTGCCTTCCCCGTCGAGGTATTCGTTGACAATGGCAAATGTGGGTGAATTGATGACATCGGTGACTCCAAGTTCTTGGCATACCGCTTTGATGAATGTCGTCTTTCCTGCCCCCATCTTTCCGTAGAAGGCGAAGACTGTGTTGCCATCCATTGCGGCAACAAAATCTTTGGCTGCCGCTGAGATGTCGTTTATTGTGTTGATTCTTATTGTCATTGGAGGTTGTTTCTTGTTTGGGATTATAGGGGTGATGGTTGTTTCGCTATGGAGGTTTGTTTTTGATTTACTTCTTTCTTTTATTTTGCAGTGTCACTAAGGGTACGAGCATCTCTTCCATGCTGATGCCTCCGTGCTGGAAAGTGCTTTTGAAGTAGCTGACATAGTAGTTGTAACTATTAGGGTAGGCAAAGAAATCGTCGTTTTGGGCGAAGATGTATGTGGTACTGATGTTGGGAGCTGGCAGGAGTGCGGCTTTGGGAGTCTTGATTTCATAGACTTGTTTGGCATTGTAGCCGAGGTTTTTGCCGAGCTTGTAGCGAAGGTTGGTGTTGGTGTTTTTATCTCCAATGACCTTGATTGGATTGTTGACTCGTATGGAGCCGTGATCTGTGGTGATGACTACCTTTGCGTCAGTGAGAGCAAGCTGGCGGAAGAGTTCGCGCAAGGGGGAGTTGCGGAACCATGAGGCGGTGATGCTGCGATAGGCGCGCTCATCGCTGGCCAGTTCGCGCACCATGCGTGACTCTGTGCGTGCGTGGCTGAGCATGTCTATGAAGTTGACGACAAAAACGTTGAGGTCGTTGGAGAGGAGGTTCTTTAGGCGTCCGATGAGTTTGTCTGTTTCGGAGGAGTTGTTGAGTTTGAAATAGGAAAATGTGTGGGAACGTCGGTAACGGTCGAGTTGTGTTTGGATTAGGGCTTCTTCATTGAGGTTTTTGCCTTCTTCCTCATCTTCATCTACCCAAAGCTGTGGAAATATCTGCTGTATCTGCAGAGGCATGAGCCCTGAGAAGATGGCATTGCGGGCATACTGTGTGGCTGTGGGGAGAATGGACACGCAGAGTTGTTCATCGAAGACATAGTCTTCTGCTATCTCTTTGGCTATCTCTCGCCATTGGTCGTAACGGAAGTTGTCGAAGACGATGAGGAATACCTTCTCCCCTTGATCGAGCAGAGGGAAGATGGTGGTCTTGAAGATGTCGGGCGACATGATGGGGCGCTCGGCTCCGACTTGTACCCAATCGAGATAGTTTCGCCTGATGAATTTGGCAAACTCCTTATTGGCTTCTGCCTTTTGTGTCTGGAGGAGGTCTGCCATCTCGCTGTCGGTGTCGGAGAGTTTGAGTTCCCATGAGACAAGGCGTTTGTACACCTCTTTCCAGTCATCGGTGGTGTAAGAATCATTGATTTGCATGCCGATGCGGGCGAAATCCTGGCGATAACCTGTGTTGGTCACTTCTGTTTCTATCTCTCGCTTGTTGAGGTGCTTTTTGAGTGTTAGGAGTATCTGGTTGGGGTTGACGGGCTTGATGAGGTAGTCGGATATCTTCGATCCAATGGCTTGGTTCATGATGTCTTCTTCCTCGCTCTTTGTGACCATGACGATGGGCACTACAGGATTGATGTCCTTAATCATTGTCAAGGTTTCCAATCCGCTGAGTCCAGGCATGTTCTCATCGAGGATAATCATGTCGAAGGCATTGTCTCGGCAGAGGTCGAGCGCATCCTGTCCGTTGGTTGCCGTGATGACTTTGTATTCTTTCTTCTCCAAGAAAATGATGTATGCTTTGAGCAGTTCAATCTCATCGTCTACCCATAATATTGTGCCGTTCATAATAAATATGTGTTAGAATATAAAGTTTTCCTCCTCTTCTTCTTCATCATCATATTCCTCCTCTTCTGTCACAGGCAGTTCGGTAGGTTCGTCAAGTGAGGACGGTTCGTCCTGGTCGATGATGAGTGAGCCGATGCGGTCGAAGTAGAGGTCGTAGAAGTCGAAGTAGTCGGCGAAGCTGAGTCCCTTCATTATTTTCTTGAGATTGTCTTCGCTGATGATGAAGCATTTGAGTCCTTGCAGTTTGAAGGCCATGTCGGCATTGTTGAGCAGGCGGTGCATGTATATGTAGGCTTCATCGTAGTTGAGGAAGGTGCGCACCTGCAGCATGTCGATGCCGTCGCCTGGTTCGATGCTTATGTCGAAGTTGCGTACGGTGAATGAGGTGAAGTTGTGGCGCGCCATCTCGTAAAGGAGCTGGTTGGAGTCTATAGAGTCGTGTTCGTAGGCTATGGCGAAGACAAAGTCGCAGTTCTTTTCCGCGCTGAAGGCTGTGTCAAGGGCAAGGGAGTCCAGTGCATCGGCCATAGACATGCGCCTCTCCCAGATGCTGCCCATTTCGAAACGGCCGGAGTGTAGTAGGCGGCCTTCGCGCAATCCTTTGACGTAGAGGCCTGCCAGTTCGCTGACGCTTGATTGCGGGAATTTTTCCACGAGTGCCTTTAGTTGAGAGAGGAAAGTGTCTTGGTCGCCTTGTTCGAGATGGCTGAGGGCATTGAGGAACATGAATCGCGGCCGGTTGTCGCCTTCGGGATATTGTTCAGCCATGTCGGTGTTCTTGCTGATGACTGTGGGGTAGTCGCCTGTCTTGAAAGCCTCGTATGCTATGTTGTAGACAGAGTCTTCTATCTGTTTGCCGTATCTGCCTTTAAACTCAAAGTCGGGGTCTGCAATGAGACGTGTGTGGACATTGTCAGGAAAGCCGTCTATGAGTTTCTGCCGGTATGTGTCAGCGTCATCACTTTGTCCCATGCGTGAGTAGAGTTGGAACATGTTGTAATAGACTTCATCTGTTTTGTCAAAGTCGGGATAGTCTGTGAGGATGCGTTGGAAGGTGCGTTCGGCCAGAGGAAAGTTGTCCATTCTGTCCTTGTAGATGACTCCTGCTCCATAGAGGCCTTCGACGAGAGCAGCGTGTGATGCTGTCATCTGCTCCTCTGTGAGGGGTATGTCCTTGAGGTAATATTCTGGCCTGTGTGGGTCATTGGCATATTCCTCAGCCTTGATGGAGTCCTTCTCTGCTTTGGTTAGTTTGTGGTCATCAGCAGATGCGAGGCTGTCTGCTGTGAGGCTGTCCATGGAGAGACTGTCTGCTGTGAGACTGTCGACTGCGTCCTCGTCCACATCGTTGAGTACAGTCTTGTTGCTGCGTCGCCAGTCGTCGGCCAATTCACGCTTGCCCCATTTCTTCTCAAATTCTTTCTTGCCTGCGGCGACGGAGGTGGGATTGTAGAAATACCATACAGCTGTCTGCTGGTTCGTTTGCCCAACGCCAGGACGCTGGCCATTGTTGGCTCCTGGGCGGTTGGCGGCGGAAGAACCTGTGTTGGAAGCCGATTCGAGTGCTTTCTTCTCCTCTTCTTTCTCCTTCTTCTTTAGCTCCTCTATCATGAGGTGTATCTTTTTCATGCGGCTCACAGAGTCGAGGGAGGCCATCATCTGGAGGCTGTCTTGCAGTTCGACAGCAGAGGAGAATGGCAGGAGCTCATCGAGTATCTTGCTCCGCTCGTTGGCTTCCTTGTAGTCGTCGCGCTCCTTGTCGAGGAGTCCTATGACTTGCGCGTAGCATTTTTGCGCATCCACGAACTTCTCCTTTTCCCAGTAGAGTTGTCCGAGGTGAAGCATGACGACACCTTTCTCTATGCCGTTGCGCGTGCTCTTTTCCACTCCGTCTTTGTATGCCCAGATGGCTCGCGTGGTGTCGCCGTTGGCCAAATAGATGTTGCCAATGGCATAGAACACCTGGTCAAGATAGTCTTGGTTTTTGTCGTTGCGCGCCATCGCTCTGAGTTTGCGTATCATCTGCTTGGACTTGCCCTTTGACATTGATTCAGTCATCTGTATGCGAGCATTGAACTCAATGTTGTATGGAGGATTGCGTCGGATGACCTTCTTGTAGTAGCGGTAGGCGGCAGCGTCATTGCCTGTGGCATGGTGGAGCTGGCCGAGGAGCATGTAGAGACGTGTCTTCTCAAGGCTGGTATGGTGCATCTTTAAGCCTTTTTCTATGTGGGGTATGGCCTCTGCGAAGCGGTTCTGACGTAGGTTTATATCGGCCAATACCATGGACATGAGCGGTTGGCAGCTGGTTGGGAAACTGTCTCGTTGCGCCCTCGCCACAAGGTCTTCAGCATCGTAGTACCATTCGAGTTCTGCATAGCAGCGTGCCTCGAGCAGCCTGGCACGGGCGACCAGGTTGGGCTTTGTCTGATATAGGCGTTGTATGTAGGCGAAGGTGGAGGCTGCTTCCATGTAGTCGCCCTTTCGGAACTGCGCTTCGCCCATGAGCATCCATGCCCTCCATAGGAAAGGGTTGTATTCCTTTTGGCTGAGCCATGCCTTGTCCTTAGCTGTTTGGGGCCTTGATTTTTTCCATTCGGGACGTTTTGTGATGCTGTGGGTCTTGATAGTCTTCTGACACTTCTCCACGGCTGTGCCGAAATAGGCTGAGCCTATGCTGGATGTAGCCTTGTTGCCTGTGATGTAGAGTGGGATAATCTCGGTGAAGTTGTCCTTATTGGCTTGTTCCTGCTGATACACTCCGTCCTTGTAGGCTTCGTGTCCGTTGAAATAGGTGTTGTATCGTGCCTTGAAACCTTGGACATTACGAGACAGGGGCGTGTTCTTGTTGGTCGAACATGCCCATAGCAAGCAGGATGCTATAATAATATAAAATATGTATGTTGTTCGTCTCAAGGGTCGTGTGATGTCTGTCTGTTTAGTCGCATGCCTCGGTGGGGGCTGGTAGTGTATCGGAGAGCATGTCAACTTGTGGTTAGCATGCAGGATGGAGTATCAGTATAGAATACAATGAAGGGTGCAAGTGGTCTGGTGTCTGTGTGTCCTTCTCTTGCAGGGCAATCTCTCCCCATTTATAAAAACGTTGTTTTATTGTGTTTATTGTACGGTAAGTGGATAAATTGGCGAGAACGGTGTTTTTTCTCTTTCTCTAATTAAACCTTTCGTCTTTTCTGTAGTCTTACCAATGGATTTCGGATGAGAAGCATTCATCAGTAAGCCCAGATACGCAAGTCTGCAGATGTTCATGAACTGATAAACGACTAAGCACATAATTAAAAAATTCCAACCAACATTCAACCAATAAAAAAACCTCAACGATTATGAAGAAGGTAATTTTATCATCATTAGCATTTCTGCTCATATCATTAGCTGCGATTGCGCAAAACAATAATGGCAGACAACGCCAGAAGATGGACACGCAGGAACTGTATGGCCGCATGGCCGATCGTCTGGCTAAGCAGATGAAACTCGAAGACGAGAAGGCTGATGCCTTCAAGGTACTCTATATTGATTATCAGACAACTCGCAGCAATGTGGCTAATCCTAAGGGGGAAGACGAGAAAGATGAGAAGGTCAACCTCAACAAGATAACAGATGAGGAGGCTGCCGCACTCATTGAGAAACAGTTTGCAGCTCAGGAAGCGCAGTTAAAGGTGGATAAGGACTATCTTCCGCGCTTCCTTGAGATCATCACTACAGCACAAGCAGCTCGCGTATACGTGAGACGGGGCGGCATGATGGGTGACGCTCCGCAAGGTCCGAGAGGCGGTGGACAAGGTCGCTTTAATGGCGGCTTCGATGGTCCTGGTGGGGGCTTCGGTGGTCCTGGTGGCGGCTTCTGACCTTATGCATTACAATTTTCTTCATAAATAAATGTATATATAATTCATTACTTATAATTATTAACTAACTCTGTTATATCGGCGGGAAGTGGATGTGAATCCAGTCTTCCCGCCAATTTTTTTGGCGAACGGAATATGTCTGCTGGTTGCATGATTTCATCTGGCAAGCCCAACACCCTCTGTGAGCTTGCTCCCAGCTACTTGTGGGCAGGCTCCCAAGGGGTTGTGGGCTTGCTCCCGAGGGGTTGTGAGCCTGCTGGATCGGAATGTTGGGTTTGCTGGATTGAAACAATGGGTCGGCAGGAATGGGGACGTGGGGTTTGTGCGGTGTCTCGCGCTGATTACAAGAGGGGTGTTTGAATCTTGCTAAACGAACCTATCTGTATCAGTGTAAGGCAGTTGTATGGGACAGAAATGAATTAAGGGCTGAAACCCGTGATGGATTTCAGCCCTTAATTTTCTCATTGGTAGATTTGCGATTGTGTAATCTGCCCCTGTTCTCTTGCGCTTTATCAAGCGAGCTTAGCGATGAACTTAGCTGCGCCAGACTTGAGGTTGGCCGCCTTTTTCCAGTGGATGATGTTTTGCTTAGCAAGCTTGTCGAGCATCTTCTGGAGTTTTGGGAACATTGCCTGTGCCTCAGCCTTGTCTGTTGTGTTGCGGAGGTCGCGGAGGTAGTTACGCATAGTCTTTGCGTAGTAACGATTGTGGAGTCTGCGCTTCTCGTTCTGGCGGAGGCGCTTGATACATGACTTGTGATGTGCCATTTGTTTGTTGTTTAAGTGTTAATAGATGTGTTGTGGAGTTCGATGTGGTATGGCCATAGACCTCGCACCCTTCTCCAAAATAAAAGGGCTGTATCTTTCGATGCATCCCTCGTGTTCAGTAGCCCATAGCAGAGTCGAACTGCTCTTTAGAGAATGAAAATCTCTCGTCCTAACCGATAGACGAAGGGACCATGGTTTATTTAGCGGATGCAAAGGTACTGCATTTATT
>JAXJBE010000114.1:0-2831 GCA_036303125.1 Bacteroidaceae bacterium | reverse complement strand
TACTCTGGGTGACTCATACGGGTAAGCAGCGAGCCACGGCGATCTCCGCCTGCTGTTGACGCGAAAGCCTCATCTACGAAGTAATCCTTCAACTGCTTGTCATCATAAGCATAGCGCAACATATCTACGAGCACAGAGGCTGACAGGCGATTTTCCGGGGATAGTCCGGAGCCGTCATGGAATGCGAGCTTGGTATTTACGCTGTCGAGCACCTGCGTCTGCTCTCTCCAGAAGATTTCTGCGAAGTGCTTGCAGTTCCAGTTCATGCGGCGCTGTGGCATGAGTCCCTGCGTCCAATCGAGATGATAGAACACGGCGTCTGCCTTGATATTGCTGCTGTGGATGAGCATCGGGGTGATGACATCACGTAGAGAATGGGATGTGGTGGCTACGTAATGATATTTTCCTCCTCCGAAACTGCCTTTTGACATCTTTGCATTCACCGTGCGGTCACGCTTCACCGTCACTCCATTCATGCGCAGTGAGGCACGGAAGGTGCGCTCTACATAGCGTTTGCCACGCAGGAGAAGTGGTGTCTTATGATATGGTATATCCCATGCTTTGGCTGTAGGATGCGGGCGTAGGGTGTCTTCTCGTGCGAGAGTGATATAGACATTTCCTCGCACATGACGTATTCCGCGACTGCGCATCTTCTTGATGAGCGGGTCGAAGCTTTCCATCAGCGGGTCGTCGTCGGCAAGGAGGAGGAGATTTCCCACGAGCGTGTCGCGCTTCATCTCTCCCATAGCGAGGATATGCTCATGGTATCTGTAGTCCATTCCGAGGGTTTTGAGGGCCGCTATGGCTGTGGAAATCTTCATGCAGGAAGCCGGAATGAGGCTTTGGTCGTCATGGAATCCATATACGTGTCGCTGCGTAGTAGCGTCAAAGACGGAGACGGCTATGAGATTTGTGTCCAATCGCTGCGGTATGTGCATCAGACTGTCAAGTCGGTGCGCCATTCTCTTGTCGCACGCGAGCATCTCCGGCGTCAGTTCTGGCTCCATCTTCTTCTCCACCTGCACTGGCTGCTTGTCGGCATTGTAGGTGAATAGTGCTACGATAGCCGCTATGGCGTAGTATATGGCTATTATTATCACAACAAGGAAGGTCAGCAATATTGCCAACCTTCCTTTGTGTATGCGTGTTCTGCGTTTTTTCTTCATAGTAAAATATAATAGCTATACTTGTCCGATTACGGGATATAATCAGGCAAGTATTAGCCGGGTGTATCTATCTTCCCCTTGCGAGGGAATAAGAGGGGGACTCCTGCTTAGGGTAAGAGGGGGCTTTTACTTATAATTCTCCACCATCTTGAAGAGACGGTGCCAACGTATTCCGCCGAATCCATTACGGTCAGGGTCGCTTGACCACCAGATGAAGATAGGCTTTCCTACGATGTGATCTTCCGGCACGAAGCCCCAATAGCGTGAGTCGGCAGAGTTATGACGGTTGTCTCCCTGCATCCAGTAGTAGTCCATCTTGAATGTATAAGATGTAGCGACCTTGCCATTGATAAGGATTTGTCCCTTGTCATTGACGGTAAGGTCATTACCTTCATACACTCTGATAGGGCGCTCATAGACAGGAAGATTCTTGAGAGTGAGGCGGATGGACTCACCCTTCTTAGGAATCCATATCGGTCCATAGTTGTCTCTGGTCCAACCAGTGCGTGCATTGAGCGGATAGAGGTCGCCTACGACCTGCTCAGTATTGAGCTTTATGTCCTTGACGAGGTCCTTTCGTGCCTTGAGCACCTGCACTGCATGCTTGGTGAGCGGCATATATCCATTCTGATTGAGGGAGATGAGGTCCTCCTGTGAAATCATCAGTTCCTTGAGCAGTTCGTCAGGCCATTCGAGGATAGGAGTGTTTGGCTTTACGTAATAAGTGTATTGCACGTTGTCCGGCTCCTTGTTTGGCTTGCCGTCAAGATAAATGATGCGGTCCTTTATCTGCAGCGTCTGTCCAGGAAGTCCTACACATCGCTTTACGTAATTCTCTCTGCGGTCTGCAGGGCGGCTCATTATGTCGCCATATTCGTTAGGATTATTGGCTATATAACTGCGTCCTGCAGTGTATGCGAGCTGGTAATACTTACGCAACTGCATATCATCGAGGGAGTCGAGCTGTGGATGGATGCCGTTCTGCTGGAGTATCTGCTGACCATATCCATATGCCATCTGATAGTAGTCCTGTGGCTGCCATCGTGGTTCGCTGACGCAAGTGTCGCCGGCAGGATAATTGAACACCACAATATCATTGAGCTCCACCTTGCCAAATCCTGGCGCACGACGGTAGTCCCACTGTGGCCACTCTATGTATGACTTGCATCCGAGCACAGGCATGGTGTGCTGAGTGAGAGGCATAGTGAGCGGTGTCTGGGGAATGCGTGGACCGTAACTGACCTTTGAAACGAAGAGATAATCGCCTGTGAGCAATGACTTCTCCAAGGAACTGGATGGTATGACATAGTTCTGGAAGAAGAAGAGATTGATGAAATATACGGCTACAAGGGCGAAGACGAGTGCATCTACCCACGACATGATAAACCTTACAGGCGACTCGGCATCTTTCCACCACTGCCAATTGATTTTCTTAGAGATATAGCAGTCGTAGATGAATGGCACTACAACGAGTCCGAGCCAACTCTTCAACCATAACAGGAAGAGCAAATAGAGCACCAAGACGATGATAAACTTCGTCCATTGGAGCTTCATATTTGGTGTTTTCTTTTTCATTTTAGAAGTTTTAGATGTTTAGTTGATTAGTCGCTTGTGCAACAAAATCAGAACTTGAACATATCATCGATGGTGAGAAGTCCCTGATGC
>JAXJBE010000113.1:0-3740 GCA_036303125.1 Bacteroidaceae bacterium | reverse complement strand
CATGTCATATTAGAGTTTTGCTTGTTTTCTTTTTGCAACACTAAGATAAGTGAAAATTCTGACATGGCAAAATCCTGGGCAACTTTTTGTTGCTCAGGAACTTATAAATAAAGTTAAATTATAGTGTTGCGGAATTAAGGGAAACAAAACAATGTGAACAAATGGGAGATTAACAACCTTCTTACGTTCAATTGGAATGATAAACATCATAAAGTAACGCTGTTGGCTGGTCAAACCGCCGAGGGTTATAAGAACAGCTGGCAGCAGTCGTACCGCAAAGGTACACCCAGCAACTCGTCAATATTCCATTATCTGTCAAGTGCCTACATTGGCGACAAGACTTATGGATTGGATAGCGAATGGTCAGCAGTGGGCTTCATTGGCCGCTTAAATTATAGCTTGAACGATATCTATCTGTTGCAAGCCAATGTGCGTGCCGACGGTAGCTCAATGTTTGCCAAAGGAAACCGTTGGGGCGTATTCCCCTCAGTATCTTTAGGTTGGCGTTTCTCAAACGAGAAGTTTATGCGTAACGTAAAATGGCTTTCAAATGGTAAGTTCCGTGTAGGATGGGGTTTGCTGGGTAACAACCGTATCGACGTTCTTTCGCGTTACACCTATCTCACCTCAGGCTTTAACTACTCGTATGGCCTCGGTAACGAAACCATGTGGGAAGGCTCTACTGCTACCGTACTGGGTAATAACGATATTAAATGGGAGAAGAGCCGCAACTTGAATATTGGTGTCGATTTGGGCTTCTTCAACAATCGTTTGACTGCTACAATCGAATATTATAACCGTCTTACCACCGACATGCTTCTGCGCGTGCCCACCGTAAGCTCGGCAGGCCTCAACTCATCGCCTATGACCAATGCTGGAGATGTTAAGAACTATGGTTGGGAGTATGACCTCAAGTGGCGCGACAACATTGGTAGCGACTGGCGCTATGAGGTGGGCTTCAACCTTACATGGATGAAGAATAAGGTAACCAAGCTGGGCACAGGCAACGAGCCTATCTATGGTTCATACCTGAGCGAAGGTAGCATTGTTGATTATGTAACAAAGACCGCTGTGGGTCAGCCCATCGGTTCGTTCTTCGGATATGTTACTGATGGTATCTTCAACACGGCTGAAGAGGTGCGCAACAGTGCACAATATCAAACGGGTCGTGCCGACTTTGAGCAGACCTACAAGCCTGGCGACTTCCGCTGGAAAGACTTGAACGGCGACAACCAGATTACGGCCGAAGACCGTACATACCTCGGCTCGCCGCTGCCCGACTTCGTGTTTGGTATCCCCTTGTCAGTGGGCTACAAGAACTTTGACTTGAGCATCTTCTTCCAGGGCCAAACAGGTAATAAGATTTTCAACGTTATGGACTATTACCTATATAATGGTGCTTCTGGCAACTGTTATGCCGACATTCGTTCAAAGCACTGGTCAGGACAGATTGATGGTAGCGGACGCGAGTTCTTCCCCAAAAACCTCAATGCCTCAGTGCCTGATCTTGATAACGGCGATGCTGCTCGCAACTTCCGTTCAAGCGATTTCTTCGTACAAGACGGCTCTTACTTGCGCTTGAAGCAGCTGATGTTTACCTACAACTTCCCGCAGAGCATACTGTCGAAGCTGAAGATTTCAAGCCTCGCTATTTCTCTTACAGGCTATAACCTCCTTACCTTCACAGGTTATGATGGTTTCGACCCCGAGGTAGGCCGCGTGTCAGGCACCGAGGGCAACAACCTCAGTATGGGTGTTGATCAGGGCAACTATCCGCAAGCGCGTTCGTTCACCTTTGGTGTAAAACTTGGACTTTAATTCATGATTACTGCTATGAATAAAACATTATTAAAGATAACTCTTGGTGCTGCCTGCCTCATGTCGTTTACGGCATGTAACGACTTTCTTGATAAAGATGTAGAAGGCTATGCCACCGACAAGAATTTCTACGATACACAGTATAAGATGCAGTCGGCACTTGATGCTGCCTACGACGTGTTGCAGTCTGACTCGTATAACGACCAAGAATGGCGCTTCGGCGAGGCTATGGGCGACAATGTGTATGATACCGATGAGGGCACCTCGTCACAAATGGGACAGCTCGTCAATTTTATCTTCTCTACGTCAAATACATGGATCAAGCAGCGTTGGGATGTTAACTATAAAGGCATACACCGCGCAAATCAGGTTATTTATAACATCGACCGTGTAAAAATATCTACCGACTCGTATAGTCAATATCAGGAGATACGTAACATCTATGGCCAGGCCAAGTTTTTGCGTGCCTTCTATTATTTCAACCTCGTAAAATCGTTCGGTGGTGTGCCCATCCGTCCTGAGAACGAAACAGTTGAAGGTCTTGTTGTGCCGCGCAGCACTGCCGAAGAGTGTTACGCTTATATTGAGAAAGACCTGCGCGAGGCTGCCGTTATGCTGAAACCCAGCTACACAGGTACCTCTGAACTGGGCAAGGCCACCACAGGTGCTGCCGTAGGCTTGCTCATGAAGGTGTTGCTGTATGAGGCAAAGAACGGTGTGCCCTCTGACAAGTGGAACCAAATTATTGAGCTGGGTAAGTATATGGTTGAGGGACAACCCATGACCTATGCTGAGATGCTGAAGTGGAGCGGAAGCGATGAAGAGTGGGAAACCTTGCGCGAGAAGTTGTGGTTTAAACCCAAACGCTTGATACAAGAAGGTACAGCAGGCGAATATGAAGCTCCTACCTATCAAATGCCAAATCTGAGCAATGTCTATTCGCTCAAGTATAACGATTATTATGGCAATGCGCTGCATAACGGTGATAAGTGGGCCTATTGTTTCCAGTTCTACAATGATGGCGAGTTTTGCAAGAGTTCTGTATTTGAAGTGGTTTTCAAGGAGAGTGCCGACGGTACCAGTGGCGATGCCAACGAGGGCTACGGATTGGAGTTCTTCGACACAGGTCAGACCAAGATGTACACACTTGACGAACTGCTTAAAAACATCTTTGATACTGGCGATGCGCGTGGCGAATATTTCATTCATCACCAAACCACAACCTTTGATGGTGAAAACTGGCAAGGTGGTGAAGGACGTGTGGTATCGCTTAAGTGGTACACACCGAAGAAAGATAAGCCTAAGTATGGTGGCGACAACGGTAAGAACCGTCGTGTGATGCGTTTCCCAGAGGTAGTGCTCACTTATGCTGAGGCACTGAACGAGATGGGCGATCGCGAGAAATCGTTGCAGATGCTGAACATGTGTAAAGCGCAAGTAAACACCATCAATGCCAGCACGGTGCTTTATAGGGCAGGCGGCTATGGCTATATGCGCGACCAGATATGGAAAGAACGTCGTGCCGAGATGTGTTTCGAGTGGGATCGCTATTTCGACCTGGTACGCTCGGGACAGGCTGCCAAGGTGATGCACGCCTTTGGAGCACGTCGTGCCAATCGTCGTGGAGCTTACTTCCGCGAGGGTGTACACAACCTTCTGCCTATTCCCCAGACAGAGGTTGACGTGTCAAACGGAAAGGTTGAGCAGAACCCTGGCTATTAAGCCTCGGCTTTTATGAAAAATGGTTGTAAACAATAATGTCATTTTACATTTTATGAAAAAGATAATTAGTTTTGCCCTCATGGCTTGTGCACTGCTTCTCAATACAGCATGTAGTGACGAGAACGTAGAGTCGCGCACACCAGTGGCTTCAATACAATATGATACTAGGGTGTCCAGTTAGATGTTCCGAAAAACAGATG
>JAXJBE010000112.1:0-25542 GCA_036303125.1 Bacteroidaceae bacterium | reverse complement strand
GATGATTAAAGTAGGTATTAACGGCTTCGGCCGTATCGGTCGCTTTGTTTTCCGCGCCGCTCAAAAAAGAAACGATATCGTTATCGTAGGTATCAACGACCTTTGCCCCGTAGATTACTTGGCATATATGCTCAAATATGACACTATGCACGGTCAGTTTGATGGCACTATCGAGGCTGATGTTGAGAAGTCACTCCTCATCGTAAACGGCAAGAAGATTCGCGTGACAGCAGAGCGCAATCCTGCTGACCTCAAGTGGAACGAAATCGAGGCTGAGTATGTTGTAGAGTCAACAGGTCTCTTCCTCACACAGGAGAAGGCACAGGCTCATATCGAGGCTGGTGCTAAGTATGTAGTTATGTCAGCACCTTCTAAGGACGCTACTCCTATGTTCGTTTGCGGTGTTAACTTCGACAAGTATGAGAAGGGCACACAGTTCGTTTCTAACGCTTCTTGCACAACAAACTGTCTCGCTCCTATCGCAAAGGTGCTCAACGACAACTTCGGCATCACAGAGGGTCTCATGACTACAGTTCACTCTACAACTGCTACTCAGAAGACTGTTGACGGTCCATCTCTCAAGGACTGGCGTGGTGGCCGCGCTGCTTCTGGCAACATCATTCCTTCTTCAACTGGTGCTGCTAAGGCTGTAGGCAAGGTTATCCCAGAGCTCAACGGCAAGCTCACAGGTATGTCTATGCGTGTTCCTACTCTTGACGTGTCTGTTGTTGACCTTACTGTCAACCTCGCTAAGCCAGCTACTTACGATGAAATCAACGCTGCCATGAAGAAGGCTTCTGAGACTCCAATCTGCGAAGGTGGTCTCAAGGGCGTGCTTGGCTACACAGAGGACGCTGTCGTTTCTTCTGACTTCCTCGGCTGCACTCTCACTTCTATCTACGACGCTAAGGCTGGTATCGCCCTCACTCCAACATTCGTGAAGGTTGTTAGCTGGTATGACAATGAGATTGGCTACTCTAACAAGGTGCTCGAACTCATTGCTCACATGAAGAAGATCAACGGCTAATCTTTGGTATGATTTAGGGATTCTGTTTTTTACAGGATTAGTCCTTTGAACAGGACCCTTAGCATAACTTTCAAGGCATTCTCTTTCGAGAGTGCCTTTTTTGGTACACTCGGCATGAGCATATAGATCTATAGTTGATGATAATACGGGCTCTGCACTTAATTGACATGAAGGTGCGTGTCATCTTGCGTGCTCCCATTTAGCAGGAAGTCAAAAAGAAAGGGCTACCCCGTTTCTCACGAAAAAGAATAGCCACAACACAAACACAAAATAAAACACGACAAACGAATCTGGTGTGAAACCAGAACGTTTTGATTTTAATTGCATTCTTTTGTTTTACAATTGTAAATTTGAAATTTGTTTCAAATGCATGTTTAATTAGAGAGATATCAAACAACTATCAAATTCCTATCCAAAGAGCCGCTTGGCCTTTTCAAGGAAATCTCAAGGAGGTTTATTTATATTGTCTTGAGCAGGTGTTCAATCTTATATACCTGCTTGTCGCTTGCCGCTTTGTCATTATGCGATTACTGGAGACCGTCCTCGCGCAGCTTAAGCTGCCATTTCCATGCTGATGAGAGGATGTCGTCGAGAGGTGTGTCTGCACTCCATCCGAGCACTTTGTTAGCCTTGTCTACGTTGCCCCAAATGGCTTCGATGTCTCCTTCGCGGCGTGGTGCGTACTCCCAAGGGAGTTTGACACCTGTTGCGCGCTCGAAGCTTTCTACAATCTCGAGGGTGGAGTAGCCATGGCCTGTGCCGATGTTGAACACTTCCACTGGGTCTGTCTCTTTCTCGAGCACGCGCTCCATTGCCTTGACGTGAGCTTTGGCGAGGTCGACGACATAGATGTAGTCGCGGATGCAGGTCTTGTCTGGTGTGTTGTAGTCATTGCCAAATATCTTGAGTTGCTTGCGGATGCCGATGGCTGTCTGGGTGACGAATGGGATGAGGTTCATTGGCACTCCGTTGGGCAGTTCGCCGATGAGTGCTGATGGGTGGGCACCGATAGGGTTGAAGTAGCGCAGGATGATGGATTTGAGCGGCGCACCTGAGTGGATGTAGTCCTGAATGATTTCCTCGTTTACCTGCTTGGTGTTGCCGTATGGCGAGAGTGCCTTCTGTATGGGAGCTTCTTCTGTGACAGGAAGATTCTCTGGGGTGGGCTGTCCGTAGACTGTGCATGAAGAGGAGAAGATGATTCCTTTGCTGTCATATTTGGCCATGAGCTCGAGCACGTTCATCAGAGAATTTAGGTTGTTGCGGTAGTATAGGAGTGGTTTCTGCACGGACTCTCCCACGGCCTTGGATGCTGCGAAGTGGATGCAGCCGTCAATCTTGTATTTCTTGAATACAGCCTCTGTGGCTTCGAAGTCATTGAGGTCTACCTGTTCGAATGCAGGGCGTGTGCCTGTGATCTTTTCTATTCCGTCTACTACGGCTGCGCTGGAGTTGGAGAGGTTGTCAATGATGACAACATCATAGCCTGCTTGCTGGAGTTCTACAGTGGTGTGTGAGCCGATGAAGCCTGTACCACCTGTCACAAGGATTGTTGCTTTCATGTATTTGTAATTAAGTAGTTAGTGTTATTAAAGTCTAAATGCTGAAGAATAAGGATTTTGCGTTTGCTTCAGTTGTGATTGCAAATATAGCACAAATTCTTTATTCTTCAGCATCTTGAGTGAGAGATTTTTGCGTTTCTGTCAAAAAAATGTCGTTGGAGAGTCTCTTTTGTTTACTTTATATTTACTTTCAGGCGTTTTTCTTCATTATCGCCAGTGGTGACTCTGATGATGTAGACTCCCTTGGGCAGAGACTCAGCCTTGGCTGTGGCGAATTTGTTTCCTGGACGCATCATGACGTGGAGGTGGGACTTCATTCCGTTAGTTGTGAAGAGTTCCACACTGCGTATGGTTGCCTCATCAGACTTGACGTTGATGACACCGTCTGTGTATGCTATGCTGATGCCGCCGTCCTTGCTGTGTGAAGCGATTGCGTCTGGAATCTCTGGCTCTGCAGGTTCAGCAGGGGCGATGTAGAGCGTGTCGTAGGATGTGAGCATATTAGCCTTTCCGATGGTGGGGTGGTTCATGAAGAATGTTTCCTTGGCTCCGTCTGGGTAGCGTCCGTATGACTGCACGCCTGTATGGGCGTCGTAAGTCAACGTGTCGCTGTATGCCGCTGTCTTAATCATCACTTTGCCACCTTCAGCGGCTAACTTGAAGCTTGTGTGGATGTCTCCGCCCTTATTGTCGAGTTTGTCGCACCACACGACTTTGTAGCCGTTGGCTGGGATGATGGTGTTGAGCGTTACATCGTCTGATGGCACCTGATACTTCTCAGGTTTGTCTGTGTTGTCTGAGATGAACATGCCTGCGAGGTCGATGTCATTGTCCGTTGTGTTGTAGAGTTCTACCCAGTCGTTCTTCTTGAAGTAGTCGTTGATGTACATGCTGTTGGCTGCACTCACTTCATTGACTCTGACAGGGGTGATGCCCTCGGCTGTCATCTCTTCATCGCTTATGGCTTCGAAGACAGCTGTCAGTGTCTGCGAGCCTGAGCTTGGCAGTGTGTATTCTGCATCCGTGGAGACGAAGCCTGCTTCTGAAAGTGCAGTGGTGGTGAGGCTGAGCGAAGCGTCCCATAGAATGTCGCTTGAGTTGACCTGATTGTTGTGCACTTCCACAGCTATGGTGTTGGTGCCTTTCTTGAATAGCGATGAAGCGATGGTCATGCTGCCTGTGTCAGGGTTGCCAGGAGCGTAGCTTGTGGCTACCGTGCTGTAGGTGACAGAGCCTGAAGGCATATTGTAGCGTCCTGCTTCCTTGCCGTTGACGTAGACGATGGCTCCGTCATCCACTGTGAAGTCGAGTGTGAAGACATCGTCTGCTTGAGGTGTGTCAGCGAGCGTAAACTGTTTGCGGAAGTAGTAGCATGTCAAGTTGGATGCTGTGGTAGTGGCTTCGTTTTTACCGTATCCAATAGGGGCATTGCCCTTGCTCCATTTTGATACGGAGTAGGTTGAGTTTGTCCATGCCATATTGTCAAGTGAGCCTTGGTCATAATAGCTCCATTGTCCGCCAGCGTTGAAGATTGATTTTTGCTGCGTGTTTGTCTTGCTTGCCCATCCAACAAAGCGGTAACCTGCAGGAGCAGATGCCTTGAGTGTGACAGGCGAGAAGAGGTAGCCGTCAAACTCAGAGTATGGCATTTCAATGTCATTGAGGGTTATCTTGGCTCCACTGACATTGGCAGTTACATTGACCAACTGACGGGTCTGGCTTGAGAGCCGCATGTGGGAACATGCTTTCATCTGGTTGATGATGCTGCCGTTGTAGCTTGAGTTGAACTTATTGATAATCTCATTGGCTGACCAGCTGGGATTGACGTATCCTCCTTGTGAGAGATAGCTGCTTGATTGACTGACGATGTTCTGCACGTATTTTGGTTGGAATACGGAGCCGCCTACGATGCAGTATGTGTCAATGAACTTCTTGCGGAACTCGTCGTTCTTGAGCATGTTCTTAAAGAGGGTGACAAAGTCGATATTGAGACTATTCCTTTTACCTTCGATGCTTTCCTCCTTCGAGAAGTCGTAGCCGCGGAGCGCGTCAAAGGTGTAGTGCTCTTTGCCGAAGAATGTGTCGAATGGAGTGCTGGTATTGCCCACGAAGTCAAGGTCAAAGAGGACGAAGCGGAACTTGCCGTCATTCGTGTCGCGGAATCCCTTGACATTGTTCTGTGGCCAGTCTGTGCCTCCGATGTAGAGCTCTACAGCCATGTAGTTGATATATTCATCGATGTCGATAAGCTTGCAAATCTCTGCGTAAGTGTCCTCATCGGATGCGTTTTCGCTGAGAGAGACAATGCGTTTGTAGGCTTCGTCCGTTCCCTCCATCTGCACATAGCCAGAGTCGGGTGACATCTCAAACTGGTCCATCTCATCGGTGTCGATGCCGTAGTTGGCATAGGCGAAGTGCTTGTTGTTTGGTTCGCGCATGTTGAGCACGGCATAGTGTTCGCCGTTGATGAACACATGGACGGGCTGCCATTCCTGATAGTCCACGTTCAAGCCGCTGGCTGCAACTATCATCTGCACTGCAGGGTCTTTTATGCGGCATCCATTATCGTTTCCGCCGTTGCGGATTTGCAGTGTCTTGTTCTTGATGTATGGCTTCTTGTCAAAGAATTGAGCACTGAAGAAGTTCTTCAGGTCATATACTTTATTGGCTTTCAGTTTGAAAGAGTGGGGTGTCCACGCACGGCTCCATCCGCCGCACATGGAGAAGTTGCACTCTTGAGATACGATGCACTCATTATCTGTAGTGATGTATTCGAAGGATACTGGACGGTCCCATTCCATGTTCCAGTTGTGCTTGGTGTTGTCGTCTTGTGGTCCTCGGCCTGTACGCCCGTTGGGGCCTGATTCAAACACTCCATACTCTGTTGAATAGAGGTGGTTAGGGTCGGTAACGACTGATATGACAGGGAAGTGGTAGTTGTTGTTATTATATATATATGTACGCGTGGTGACTGTTGATGGCAGATAACCGTCTTGGAAGAGGCGGAATCGGTAGACGCAGGAATTGCTGACCGTGAATAGGCCTGTCTCTGACACTTGTCCGTTATTGAGCGATGGTGTAGTGCCATCGGTTGTGTATTTCAGAGTGGCTCCTTCTGGAATGTTGACGCATACTTGCATAGAACCTGTGAAGAGCTGTGCGTCTTTGTCTACTTGTGGAGCTGCCAATTGGATGGTGGCGAACCCGCCCTTGGCTTCATTGCTACTGCCTGGGGAAGGAGTGCCCGTCACACCCCATGTGTCGCCTCCGTCTGTGGTGCGAGCGTATGATGTGCGTGATATAGCTTGCGGATAGTCCTGCTGAGCGAGGATGGTTTCGCCGTCAGAGATGATGATGGTGCCGCCGTCGCAGTCGAGGTCATCGTCTATTTGTCGGAAAGAAGGATAGGTCCAGTTCTCGTGATGGTCGAAGTTGAGAAGCGCGTAGCCATGAGCAGGCAGGGCACCGTATGAGTCTATGAGGCGGTGCTTCTTTAAATTGGCGGGATTGTCTGAGATGTATAGACCGCCAAGAATGACGCTATTTGCTGTGGGATTGTAGAGTTCTACCCAGCTGCCGTAGTTGAATGAAGGGTCCATGTACACATCCACGTTGGCGGCCATAATCTCGTTGATGACAATGTTCTCAGCTGTTGCGATGTTCTCTGTGACTGTTACCTTGCATCGGGCAAACTTTGAACTGTTGCTCTTTGATGTAGCAGTGATGTAGCATGTGCCCTTGCCTGTAGCTGTCACTGTGCCCTTGTCATCTACAGTCGCTACGCTTGTGTTGGATGAGGACCAGGAGACATTGCGGTACGTGGCATCGGAAGGAAGCACTGTGGCCACAAGGTCGTATGTTTCTGAGCGTACAATCTCTACATCAGTCTCTGACAGCGTCACGGATGTTACATTGACTACTTCTCCGTAGTATTCGAGTTTCCAATTATCGATACATGTCCAGTCATCGTTGATTGTCGTTCTTTTTCTGATGCCTATAGTCAATAGTCCGTCTGCACCCACTTTGCACTCGACGCTGTTGTCGTAATGTCCAGCTTCAAACCAATAGTAGGCTGCTTCCATATTGTTTGGTATATAGGGAGCACCTCCCCCCCACCATCCTCCTCCACCGACACCAGAAACTCCTCCGCCAAGTGATTCGTTGAGGGCGGCCGAAGAGGCAGGCACTATGCTCACCTCGTATTCTCCTACAGAGGAGGTGGCATAGAGTTTGGCATACTGTTGGCTTGCGTAGTTGCCGGAGGTGTAGAGTGAATAGTCGTTTGTAGAGCTGCCCATGCGATAAAAAGCATTGAGACTGAGACGATACGTTCCAGCCTTAAGACCTGATACCTCTTGATAAGTGTTGAAAGTTTTGCTGTAGTGCTCAGCGTTTTCCTTTGGGCTGGCAGCGCCAAACTGTGTGCCAGACCATCCAGTAGTGATGTCGTTATTGTCAAATCGAGGATTGACAATGTATGAGTCTGTCATGTCTATCCATGACTTTTGTGCGTAGCCCATTGTGGCAGACAGGGCAAGCAGCATTATGGCTGTACTCTTTTTCATTTGTCTTGTCTTGTAAGGTATATAATAGATTAATTATTATTATTGTTGATGATATTGGATTGTTTCATGATTGAAGCTTGCTTTGTAGAGAATATTCTAAACGTGGTTGTCATATTTTGACAGGGGATTTTCTTCCCTTTCTGATGCAGTCCTTAAAGTCTCGGTTGTGGCTTTTTCCAGAAGTTGAAGCCGAGCATATACTTGAGTGTTCCGTAGGTGTTGGTCAGACCAAACTTGTCCTTGCGGTAGTCGTAGGTGTGCAGCTCAAAGATAAGTCCGCTGAAGACTTTCGTGTTGTTCCAGAAAAGCGACAGGCGGAGGTTGAGATCGGTGGCGAGGTTGTTGAGTATGGAATGTTTTTCCTCTTGCGCCTCGGTGATGTTCGAACGCCTGTAGCCTATGTTTGGCATGACAGATGCAGCCAAGAGCACGTTGCGTCCGAGCACACAGTTGTAGTTGTAGCCTATGCTGACGCTGTAGTCATGGTAGTCTACGTTGTTGAATAGCAGGGTCGAGTCAATGTCGTTGCGCAGATAGTCGGGCAGTGCATCCTTGTCCATGTTTATCCTTTGGTGGTTGTATTGGAATCCGATGCTCCAACTGCCGCAACTTTTGCGTTGCACGGCATTGGCTCCGAAGGCGGCAGGCCATGAGAAGCGCTTGTTGTTGAACATATATACTGCGCTGAACCCATCGCAGTTGGAGTCCAATCCTCTGAAGGTGCGGTCTCGCCCTGTGAGGTCAAATTCGCTGACATTCTCTATCTCGGCACCCTTGCCTGAGTTGAACTTGTAATATTCGGCAAAGAACTTTGCTGTGTGGATTACTACTGACTGTCTCATTGACGTCCCATTGGTCTTGCCCGCCAGAATGCCGAGGTCGTTGAGATTCCACACTACTCCGTAGCCGAGTATGCTGTAGTAGACGTAACCTCCGAGGATGACGGATGGGTCAGACTGGATAGTCATCGAATTGCCTGTCACGGAGGAACGCATGAAGTAATAGTCGTGCCAGAATGAGAGCTCGAGCTGAGCTGTCATTTGGTATTTCTGCGGTGTGACATAGTTGGTGTCACATCCCATGAAGAACTTTTCCATACCGCTCATCACCCTTGTCAGCAGCGATGGTTTGCATGCAGCAGCTGATTCGGGAGATTGCTCGGTCATAAGACTCTGCATGGAGTCGGCTGATAACTCCATTGGCATGCTGTGTATTGAATCATTGCTGGCTGTGGCTTGCATAAAAACACAGGTTATAGCCAGCAGAGTGTAAAAGAATCTCTTCTCCACTTGATTCGTCATTGTTGTTCTTATCTTTATTGTTTAATGTTAATATACGTGGAATATACAAAAGAACGGCCAAAAGGGGAAGCTTATAGTGCGTGCTCAAGAGTTTTTGGAACCTTGCTTATAGTGCGTGCACAAGAGCTGTTAGGCTGTCTCCCTATCTTTAGGTAGAGGTTTTTAGTGCGGAGGCATAGCTTTGTTTATAGTTTACCGAGGATGCGGTCCATCACCCAGTTGGTGGCAGTAGTGCTGACCGAGTCGCAGTCGCAGGTCTCCTTACCTTGCAGGTGTCTGACGACTTTCTCTATCAGCCCCATCTGTACGTAAGGCGGATTGGGCACTTCGATGCTCTCTTGTCCTTTCTCCGTGTCAAGCACAATGGGGGCATAGTCGAAGACTGAGAAGACCACCTTGCCGCGTGTACCAACTATGGAGATGCGGTCGCGTCGCGCTGACTCATGAGCCACGAAGCACCATGAGGCACTGCCCGACAGTCCTGAAGCGAAGCGGAAGCAAGCGTTGATGGTGTCTTCCACCTTGTACAGCCCAGCCATGTTTTGACAGAAACCTTCTGCCTCTATGATAGGGCCGAAGAGATACTGCAAGAAGTCTATTTGATGGGAAGCCAGATCGTAGAAATATCCTCCTCCTCCAGCCACTTCGGGTTGGAGTCGCCATGGCATTTGCTTGCTACTGTTATAATCGAGTTCGCGAGGTGGCACGGCAAATCGTATCTGCACAGTAAGAACTTTGCCTATTTCGTTGTTCTGTATGATAGATTTGATTTTCTCAAAGTATGGAAGGTAGCGTCGGTAGAAAGCCACGAAGCATGGCACTCCCGTCAGCTTGCTTATGCGGTTGACTCGCAGGCAGTCCATATAGCTTGCTGCCAGCGGCTTCTCTATGTATGCTGGTTTGCCGGCCTTCATGGCCATGATGGCGAAAGTCGCGTGTGATGATGGAGGAGTGGCGATATACACAGCATTCACCTCCGGGTCGCTGACGAGAGCCTGGGCATCAGCATAATATTTCTTGACACCGTGCCTTTGGGCATACGAGCGAGCTTTATCCTTGTCGCGGCTCATGACGGCCACAACCTCGCTGCCTTCAATCATGCTGAATGCTGGACCGCTCTTCTTTTCCGTCACTTCGCCACATCCGATGAATCCCCATCTTATGGTCTTTTGATATTCCATGCCTATACGAAGTCTTTAGGATTGTCATTTATTCAGACTGAGCTGCAGATTGCTGTCATCCTTGTCATGCACATAAATGCTCTCCGCCTTGCCTGTAAGGGTGATGCGCTGTTTGCCCTTGTTGATAATGTTGAGTTGTTTCACTTCTATATCGCCATTGATGTCAGCATCAGCCTTTGACAGGATTGACATGTCGTTGGCTTGAATGTGATTAAAATGTATCTTTCCCATATCAGACGAGTGTATCTTTAGCTCGGAGCATGATATGGAGTCGAGAAGCACGCTTCCAGTCCCCAGCACACCAATCTCAAGATTTTCTGCATTGACAGTCCCGCATGTGGAGAATGAGCCGTTGGCGCAGAGGCTGAAGCATTCGAGTTGGGGCGCAGAGACGGTGAGCCACACGTTGGTTGTCGTACCAAAATAGTTATAGTCGCTGTTGTTGTCACTGGCTATGTTGACCGTGAGCAGATTGCTGTCAAAGTGGCACTGCAAGTGAGAGAGCGTGGCACTGTCGCCGCATGCGCTGATGGCATAGTCGCCTTGCTTGTAGGCTATGTTCACGCTGCTCAGGTTGGTGATGTAGGTGAAGGGCGAGAGTACAATATATTCCTTTTCAATGGTGTGCTTGGAATAGACAGATGTATCCATGAGCACACTGTCTGAGTCAAGGTCTGCCTCAATGCCAGACTTGCGCGATGTGCCGTTCCCGTTGCATCCAGTGATGATGGCAACAGCAGATAGAGCAAAAAGTTTGTTGAATGCCATGTATCAGAATGATAGTTTACAGTTATTTGATGCAAAGTTAAGACAATTGTCCGAAAAAATGAAATATTAGTTGTTAATCATCATATTTTTTTCTACCTTTGCCAAAAATATCAGCCGAAAGCATGAAAAATCAGAATACACATTAGTTTAATAACATCAAAATAACAAATTAGTATACCAATGGCAGTAGACAACAAATACATAACAGTCGCATACAAACTGTATGCTATAGACAACGGAGAAGAAGACCCAGAAGCAGTAGAAGAGTGCACAGCGGAGCATCCATTCCAGTTTATCAGCCAGCTCGGTGTGGTGCTTCCAGCCTTCGAGGCAGGAGTGGCGTCTGTAGCCAAGGGAGAGACATTTGACTTTATCATTCCTTGCAAAGACGCATACGGAGAGTTCAATGAGGAGATGATGTTCGACGTGCCAAAGAAAATCTTCATGAACAATGGCAAACTTGATGACCGCTTTATCTATGAAGGTGCCGTTGTGCCAATGCAGGGCGAAGATGGCAGCCGCTTCAATGCCACCATCATTGAGATTAAGGCTGAAGAGGTCACTATCGACCTCAATCACCCACGTGCAGGTGTTGACCTTCACTTCGTTGGGCAGGTGATAGAAAACAGGAATGCCACAAATGATGAAGTGGCTGAGCTTCTCAACGCTATGAGCGGATGTGGTGGCGGATGTGGAAGTTGTGGCGGTGGATGCGGCAACTGTGGCGATGGGTGCAGCAGCTGTGGAGACGGATGCGGAGGGTGTGAGTGATGAGAGATTCGTTCGGCCATATCTTTACCCTCACTACCTTTGGAGAAAGCCATGGGGCAGGAGTTGGCGGCATTGTTGACGGCATGCCAGCAGGCATAGACATCGACACTGATTTTATCCAGGCTGAACTCGACAGGCGCAGGCCTGGACAGAGTCGCATCACAACAGCCCGCCAGGAGAGCGATGCCGTGGAACTCCTTTCTGGCATCTTTGAGGGAAAAAGCACAGGATGCCCCATTGGATTCCTCGTGCGCAATACCAACCAGCACTCTCATGACTACGAGAATGTGCGTAATGTCTATAGACCATCACATGCGGATTACACATACTCTGCCAAATATGGCCTGCGCGACCACCGAGGAGGCGGGCGCTCTTCTGCTCGCGAGACTATTTCACGCTGCGTGGGCGGAGCGTTGGCCAAACTTGTCCTCCGTCAACTTGGTATTCAGGTAACAGCATATACATCACAGGTGGGTGGCATAGCCATCAATCCTGACTACCGTAAGTACGACTTTGCACGCATTGAGGACAACCCCGTGCGCTGCCCAGACCAAGAGGCCGCCGCCCGAATGGAAGATTTAATCCTCCAGGTCAAAGGAGAAGGCGACACCATAGGTGGAGTCGTCACATGTATCATCAAGGGGTGCCCTGCTGGTCTCGGCGAACCAGCTTTTTCCAAACTTCATGCCGACCTCGGAGCCGCTATGCTCAGCATCAATGCAGTCAAGGGCTTCGAATACGGAGAGGGTTTCGCTGGAGTAGGGCAGAGAGGCTCGCAGCAGAATGATATCTTTTGTATGCGCGGCGGTGAGATAGACACTCTCACCAATCACTCTGGGGGTATACAGGGAGGAATATCCAACGGGCAAGACATATATTTCCGTGTGCTCTTCAAGCCTGTGGCCACTCAGCTGCGCGAGCAACCCACCGTTGACAAATATGGCAATGAGACCATCCTGCAGGTCAAGGGACGACATGACCCTTGCGTGCTGCCGAGGGCAGTGCCTGTCGTGGAGGCCATGGCTGCAATGACGATATTGGATCATTATTTACTTAACAAGACGGTAAGGATATGAATAAGGTAATGCTCATCGGATATGTGGGACAAGACCCACAGGTCAAATACATCGACCAGGGTGTGTGTGTAGCCCAGCTGCGTCTTGGCACTACAGAGAGAGGCTACACGCTGCAAAATGGCACACGGGTGCCAGAGCGCACAGAATGGCACAACCTCATCTTTTGGCGCAAGCCAGCTGAGACGGTTGAGAAATATGTAAGAAAAGGTGATAGACTTTATGTCGAAGGTAAAATTCAGTCACGTGACTGGACTGACAAGAGAGGCATCAGCAGACGTTCTATCGACATCATCGTTGACAATATGGAGATGCTCTCCCCCCGACGTGCTGACAAGCCTGAGTCCGAAGCGAAACCAACTACGGAACCTGTTCTTGGCCCAGAGAATAACGGAGGAGACTATCCGTTCTGACAATAAGGAAAAACCTATCATAAATAAAAACTTATACACGAATTATCAATGCTGACAATAATTGCAGGTCCATGCGTCATAGAGTCTATGGAGTGCCTTGAGCAGGTAGCCGAGGAACTGGTGCGACTCAATGAGAAGTATGACCTGGACGTCATTTTCAAGGCCTCCTTTGACAAGGCCAACCGCACAAGCATCCATTCATACAGAGGCCCGGGGCTGGAGAAGGGTGTGCAGATGCTTGGCGACATAAAAGAGAAGTATGGACTTAAGGTTCTGACTGACATACATGAGAGTTGTCAAGCGCAGCCTGCAGGCGAGGTGGCTGATGTGTTGCAGATACCTGCATTCCTGTGTCGTCAGACCGACCTACTCATGGCAGCTGCGCGCACGGGCCGCATTGTCAACATCAAGAAGGCGCAGTTCCTCTCTGGGCTTGATATGGAGTACCCTGTGCAGAAGGTGAGGGAGTGCGGCAATGACAATGTATGGCTCACAGAGCGAGGCAACATGTATGGTTACAACAACCTCGTAGTCGATTTCCGCAATATCGCCGACATGCACCGATTCACCGACACAGTTATTATGGATTGCACACACTCCGTGCAGCGCCCCGGCTCGGCAGGCGGCAAGACTGGAGGGAACCGCGAGTTTGTGCCTGCTATGGCTCTTGCCGCTAAAGCCTTTGGTGCCAACGGCTATTTTTTTGAGGTGCATCCAGATCCTGACAGCGCTCTCTCTGACGGTCCTAACATGCTTCAGCTCGACAGCCTCGATGATGTGGTAGCCTCAATCCTCGACTGCAGGTCAGCTGTGGCGACAGAGGAATAAGTAGCGCAGGAAAAGCAAACGATTTCGTTAAGCCAGAAGACCAAAGCGAGCTTGTTCGCTTTGGCTTGGCGAGAAATTGCACTTTTAAGAACACACAAGCATGTTTTTTACAATAAATTTATTTTTTGTTCTCTTCTTATGATGTGGAAAGTATCAGCTTGGCGTTGCCTGGCCAATGAAGCGCAAGCATTGGTTGAAGCCATGTCTTTAATAGACGATAATTTCAGCAAGGTTGTCGAACTTATCCTCCACTCTTCAGGACATGTAGTTGTCACGGGAGTAGGTAAGTCTGGACATGTGGGTGCAAAAATTGCTGCTACCCTCGCTTCTACGGGCACACCTGCTTTTTACCTCAATCCCCTTGATGCTCTGCACGGAGACCTCGGCATGGTGATGGACGGTGACGTGATGTTTATGATAAGCAACTCGGGTAATACCGATGAACTTCTCCGCATCACGGCCTCTCTAGAAGGCAGAGACGTGGCCATCGTATCGATGACGAGCGATGCGCATTCGCTTCTCGCCCAGCATTCAGACTATCATATCCTCTGCCGAGTGGAGCGAGAGGCTTGTCCTCTCAACCTCGCTCCTACATCCAGCACCACTGTTGCAATGGCGATGGGTGATGCTGTGGCCATATCACTCATGAAGGCACGTGACTTCCAGGCTAAAGACTTCGCCCAGTTCCATCCAGCAGGGTCGCTGGGACGCAAACTTTTGCTTAGGGTCAAGGATGTGATGTATACCGACAATTTCCCCATAGTACCGCCCACAATGCTGCTCTCAGATGCTCTTATGACCATCAGCAGCGGCAAGCTTGGCTTAGGGGTGGTGATGAAGGACAATGCCATACTCGGTATCATCACTGACGGCGACATCCGTCGTGCAGTAGAGGGAGCGAGAGAGAATTTCATCAATGTGACAGTTAGCCAGGCTATGACAGCCAAGCCGAAGACCATAAGTCCTGACGCTAACTTGGCCACAGTGCAGCAGATGTTCCGTGACCACAAGATCCACTCTTTGCTGGTTGTCGACCATAAAAAGCTCGTCGGCATAGTCGACTACTTTGCGATAATGAACTGAAAAAGAGTCCAGATTTCTCTGGACTCTTTTTCTTTTTATGGCTGTGGATGCTTTCTCAGTCAGTTGTTGCTTCCCTTGTTTTTTCAGGGGGGCTCGCATGCTCATGGCGACTGACACAACATCCCCTGATCCGTCAATCTTTACAGCCTTTCAATATCATCTCTTAGCGTAAAAGAGAAGCATGTGCCGCCTGCGTCAGGCGTGTCCACACGTATACTGCCTCCGTGAGCTATGACAGCGTTTTTCACTATTGCCAGTCCCAAGCCTGTGCCACCAGACTTGCGGCTGCGTCCCTTGTCCACTCGATAGAAGCGTTCGAAGATTCGTGGCTGATGCTCCTTGGGTATGCCCACACCGTCGTCGCTGTATGTGAAGTGCCAACAGGGAGATTGGTGGTAAGCGGAAATTGTAATGGCAGTTCCATTGCCGGCATAAGATATGGCATTGTCTGTCAGGTTGCGGAAGATGCTGTAAAGCAGCGAGAAATTTCCGTAGAGGACTAATTGCTGCGGCAAATCATTCTTGATGACCATCTGTCTCTCAGCCACCTGTTGCTCTGTCTCGTTGATGACTTGCTTGACAAGCGAGTTGATGTCAATGATGTCAAACGAGTAGGAGTCGGGAGCGTCATCCAGGCGATGGAGCGTGGAGATATCGTTGAGCAGCGATGTAAGCCGCTGTGACTGCTTGAAGCTCCGCTGTAAGAACTGTGTCCTGACCTCATCATTCATGGACGGGTCTGTCAGTATTGTTTCTAAGCATCCCTGTATCGTGGCCACAGGGGTTTTCAGTTCGTGCGTGGCATTCTCTGTCAGTTGGCGCTTCAGTATGCTCTGTTCCTGCTTAGTGTTCTGCAACTGTATGTAGAGCTTTGTTATTCGGTCTGCAATCTCGCCCAGCTCATCGTTGGAGAACTTTGGGAGTTCCTTCTTGTCGAGAGTGGCATTGGTTCCTGCAAGTGTGGCGAACGAACGCAGCATGGTGATATTATTGCCGAGTTGGCGAGTGAAGCGGTAGAGCAGGGCGCTCAGTAGCACAGCTATGACGAGCGTGAGCCATACGAAACGCATGTCCGCTGTCAGCGTCTGGATGAGAGCCTGGTCGTATGGCAGGGACGAGCGGATGATATATCCTTGCTTTGGAAAGTAATTGGCCACATAGAAATACTCATGGTGCAGAGTGCTGCTCCGGCGGTCAATGTCAGAACCCTCTCCCTTCTTCAGCGCATCGATAATCTCGTCTCTCAAGAGATGGTTGGACATTGACTTGTAGTCCTTATAGAGATTATCATAGATGACATCGCCAGTCTTGGAGATGATGGTCACGCGCAGGTTGGCGAGAGCATGGCGGTGGATGTAGTCCTCTATGTGGCTGAAAGTGGAGTCGCCCGTAGCTATGATGTTATCGTTAAGACTCGTGTTGTAGTCTTTGAGCTTGTCCTTCAGCAGTTCAACCTTGAACTCCTTCTCACGGATATGCTGGAAGATGATGAAGGAGATGGCCATCAGAATGAAGATGGATATGACTCCAGTAGATAGTTTAGTGCCTGTTGACATGAACTTGTAATTTAAGAATGTCAGTGTTCAAACAATTTTCTTTATTCGGAAATGTCATTCGTCAGTGGACTGTAATAATCTGTTACGCATCAAGATAGTATCCATATCCCTGCCGTGTGGCTATGATATGGGAATATGGCGCAATCTTCTTGCGAATGCGAGTGATATTCACGTCAACTGTGCGATCGAGCACCATTACGTCTGAAGGCCATATACGGTCGATGAGTTGCTGACGCGAGAAGACTTGTCCGCGATGTTCGAGCAGCAGCAGGAGTATCTCATACTCCGTCTTGGTGAAGTCCACCTTGCAGCCGTCTACCTCCACCGTTTTCTTGTCAAGGTTGAGCTTAATGCCTTCATAGCAGACAGCATGCGGAGAAGTATCCTCACCGCCATTAGCTGTGGTGCGGTTAAGCACAGCCCTCACCCTTGCCATGACTACAGGCAGCCGATATGGCTTGGTGATATAGTCATCCGCGCCGAGGCCGAATCCATGTAGCGTGTCTTCCTCTGCCGCTTTTGCTGTAAGGAAGATAATGGGCACATCAGGCATCATCCGGCTTTCCCTGATGTGGCGCGCCATGTCAAAGCCTGACATGCCCTCCATCATCACGTCCAGTATCAGAAGGTCGTATCTGTCAATAGGGAGCTTGAGAGCTTCTTCAGCGGAGTGCGCCACTTCCACCTCATAGCCTTCTTTAGTGAAGTTGTACCTCAGTACTTCACAAAGGTCTTGTTCGTCATCGACTACCAGAATCCTGTATGTTCTGCTGTTTTTCATTGTTGAGATATACTTATATGTATTGATATGTCTTCTTCGTCTCGTGGAGATGATATATTCCAGTTAGACACCTTTTTCGCCTGCAAAAGTAGTAGTTTTTCTTGATATGAGTGCGAAAAACGGTGTTACAATTGTGTGAATAAAGATGTTTGCCGCTATCCGGCCGAACTAAGCTTTAGAATGAAAATGGTAGCATCAACACAGAGGCTGCGCCGTAAACATTCATTACGACACAGCCCCTTTATTCATGAAGTATTGGGAATGATAAAAAATAGTCCTATGTTAAACGGTCATTAGTCCTCATTTAGAATCTTCATCATTTCGCAGCAAGAGTATGCCACAGAGGTTCCAGGGCCAAAGACAGCAGCCACACCTGCCTTGTAGAGGAAGTCGTAGTCCTGAGCTGGGATGACACCACCAGCTATGATGAGGATGTCCTCACGTCCGAGCTTTTTGAGTTCAGCGATAACCTGTGGGATGAGAGTCTTGTGGCCGGCAGCGAGTGATGACACGCCAAGCACGTCCACATCGTTTTCCACTGCCTGACGAGCAGCCTCTGCAGGAGTCTGGAAGAGAGGACCCATGTCCACGTCCATACCGCAGTCTGCATAACCAGTTGCGCAAACCTTTGCGCCGCGGTCATGTCCGTCCTGCCCCATCTTGGCAATCATGATGCGTGGGCGGCGACCGTTCTTCTGCGCAAACAACTCTGTTGCCTCGCATGCCTTCTTAAAGGCATCATCACTCTTAGATTCTGAACTGTACACGTTGCTGATAGTTCTAATGATTGCTTTATAACGTCCCACGACAGCTTCGCAGGCATCTGAAATCTCTCCGAGCGTACAACGCAAGCCGGCTGCCTTGACAGCAAGGTCAAGGAGATTGTTCTCACTCTTCTTTCCGTCCTTGAAGTCCTGCACGCATTTGGTAATCTCTGCGAGAGCGGCCTTGCAAGCAGCCTCATCACGGTTGGAGCGGAGCTCCTTGAGAGCGGCCTCCTGCTGGAGACGTACTGCCGTGTTGTCTATCTCAAGGATGTCGAGAGGATCCTCATGGTCAAGGCGGTACTTATTAGTGCCGACAATAGTCTGAGTGCCAGAGTCGATGCGTGCCTGAGTGCGAGCAGCAGCCTCTTCGATGCGCATCTTTGGCAGACCTGTCTCGATAGCCTTGGCCATGCCTCCGAGCTTCTCTATTTCCTGGATGTGCTCCCAAGCCTTGTGAACAAGTTCGTTGGTCAGCGTCTCCACATAGAATGATCCTGCCCACGGGTCAATCTGCTTGCACACCTTAGTCTCATTCTGGATGTATATCTGAGTGTTGCGGGCGATGCGAGCTGAGAAGTCAGTAGGGAGGGCGATGGCCTCGTCGAGAGCGTTGGTGTGAAGTGACTGGGTGTGACCGAGCACAGCAGCCATGGCCTCGATGCACGTGCGGCCCACGTTGTTGAACGGGTCTTGCTCCGTGAGTGACCATCCTGATGTCTGGGAGTGAGTACGCAGGGCAAGAGACTTAGGATTCTTAGCGCCGAAGCTCTTCACAATCTTAGCCCAGAGCAGGCGGCCTGCACGCATCTTCGCTATCTCCATGAAGTGGTTCATGCCGATAGCCCAGAAGAATGACAGGCGAGGAGCAAAGGCATCCACGTCGATGCCTGCGTTGACACCTGTGCGGAGATAGTCCATACCGTCTGCGAGAGTGTAGGCGAGCTCTATGTCGGCCGTTGCGCCAGCCTCCTGCATGTGGTAGCCGGAGATAGAGATGGAGTTGAACTTAGGCATCTTCTGCGATGTGAACTCAAAGATGTCGGCGATAATCTTCATAGAGAAGGCTGGTGGGTATATATATGTGTTGCGCACCATGAATTCCTTGAGGATATCATTCTGGATTGTGCCGGCCATCTCCTCAAGCTTTGCGCCCTGCTCCAAGCCTGCGTTGATGTAGAAGGCCAGGATTGGGAGCACTCCACCATTCATTGTCATGGAGACTGACATCTTGTTCAGCGGAATGCCGGCAAAGAGTGTCTTCATGTTTTCGAGAGAGCAGATAGACACACCAGCTTTGCCCACATCGCCTACCACACGCTCATTGTCTGGGTCATAACCGCGGTGAGTGGGGAGGTCAAACGCAACTGACAGACCTTTCTGGCCTGAAGCGAGGTTGCGGCGGTAGAAAGCGTTAGACTCCTCTGCTGTAGAGAATCCCGCATACTGACGGATGGTCCAAGGGCGGAATGGGTACATCATTGAATAGGGACCGCGCAGATAGGGCGGGATGCCGGCTGCGAAGTCGAGATGCTCCATGCCTTCAAGGTCTTCCTTTGTATATACTGGCTGGATGTCAATCTGCTCCGGTGTTCTCCAGTTAGCAGAAATTCCGTTATCCTTCTGCCACTGCTGGCCATTCTTTTCCTGTATGCCAGCATAGATGTCTATATCATTAAAATTCTTACGAGCCATAGTAGTGTTAGATTCCGAGTTTAGCATTGTACTCCTTGAGAGTGCCGAGCTGGTTAGACTTAACGTTAATAAAGTTCTCTATGCCTGCAGCCTTGAGCTCGTCTGAGCATGCTGGTGCTCCGGCCACGACGTACATGGCACGTCCGTTGAGATATTTGAAGGCAGGGATGGCATATTCAGCATACTCATCATCAGAAGAGCATATCACCACGATGTCAGCCTTGGCCTCAAGGGCAGCGTCCACTCCTGCCTCCACAGTGTCAAAGCCAAGGTTGTCAATGACCTTGTAGCCAGCGGCGGCGAGGAAATTGCAGGAGAACTGTGCGCGAGCCTGCCTCATGGCAAGGTTGCCGATAGTCAGCATGAATGCCACAGGCTGTTTCTCTGCCTTCTCTGTAGCGAGGCGGAGAGTCTCAAATTCAGAAGCGAGTCGGCTCTTGTTGAGAGTCTCGATGTCGCCCTTCTCCCCGCATGAGCACTTGCATGCCATTGGTGCCTTGCCATCAGAGACTTCGTTGAAATTGGGGAACTGGTTGGTGCCGAGTATGAACTCCTTGCGCTTGGCCGCATCGGCGTGACGCTTGTCGTTAGAGGCATTGACAGCCTTCTGGATGTTGCCGTTGAGCACTTCGGCGAGGAAGCCTCCAGCGTTCTCCACGGCGAGGAAGAGCTTCCAGCCTTCCTTGGCGATAGCGTCTGTGAGGTGCTCTATGGTGTATGAGCCGCCTGCCACGTCGACGAGCTTGTCAAAGTGCGCCTCTTCCTTGAGCAGGAGCTGCTGGTTGCGCGCGATGCGCTCGGCGAAATCCGTTGGCACCTCGTATGGTTTATCAAAAGGAGTGACGATGATTGAGTCCACGTTGGCTATAGCTGCTGACATGGCCTCTGTCTGCGAACGGAGCAGGTTGACGTATGAGTCAAAGATTGTCTGGTTATACTCGGAAGTGATGGCGCAGACATGCATCTGGCATGCGCAGTCACACTTAGGCTCATATTGCTTGACAATCTGAGCCCACAGCATGCGAGCGGCGCGGAATTTTGCTATCTCCATGAAGTAGTTGTCAGACACGCCCATGTTGAACTTGATGCGCTTGGCCGCCTCCGTAGCTTCCACTCCTGCCTCTGTGAGAGCGTTGAGATATTCTGCTCCCCATGCAAGGGCATAGCCGAGTTCTTGATAGATGTATGCACCGGCGTTGTTGAGAGCCACCGAATTGACATTGATGCACTTATAGCCTGGCAGTTCAGCGAGAGCTTCAATTAGTGCCTTGCCCTCTGCGATGAGAGATGATCTGTCGCTTCCCTTGCAGAGAATCTTGGATATCGGATCAAAATTGATTGAGCCCTTGAGTTCAGCGAGAGGATAACCATTTTCCTTGAAATAAGCAACGAGAATCTCTGCAAGCTCCACGCTGTGACGCTGGCATGTGTTGAAGTTGAGTTCCACACACTGAGGGAGAATGCCGTTGAGAAGAGTCGCGATGAACTCCTTGCTGACATTTTTTCCCGCAATCTTAAAGCCTATAGAATCCACTCCTTTGTTGAGGATGTCAAGAGCCTTCTCATTGGCCGCCTTAGGACAGTCAGCCTTAATCTCTTGTCTCACATACCAGATGTTGTTATCCTTCTTGTTGCCGCGGACGAATGGAAATTCGCCTGGGAGAGAGTTGACAGCCTTTAGTTCAGCGAGATTCTCTCGACGGTAAAAAGGCATTACGTCAAAACCTTCGTTGGTTCTCCAAACCATTCTCTTCTGGAAGTCAGCCCCCTTCAGGTCCACCTGGATTTTGTCCATCCATTCCTGAGTAGTGGGCGCTTGAAACTCCGAGAAGAGTTTTTCGTTCATGTTAGCCATAATTAAAGATTATATTAAAAAAAATTGTTGTTGGTGTTTCAATCGTTTAGATGCTTCGATTTATGCGGTTAGTTGCAATAAACCACACAAAGGTACGCTTTTTTATTTATTGGCACAAAAGAAAAGTGTAAAAAAAACTTATAATTATATTTATGCTTTGCCGAAGTAAAAGAAAGTTTGTATCTTTGTAGCCAGATATGACAATTCCCAAGGCATATACTTAATAGCCTAATCATAATCCCCTAATCAATACTATGACCGAAAAACATAATTTTACATCCTATGCCACCTCTGCCGCAGCAGCCGATGAAATCATCATCGTAGACCCGACACGCGGCAACGACCTGGAAGGAACTCTCCTCATTTTCCGCCAAGGGGGCGCAGACGGCAAGGGCTATATCGTGCATTGCAGCCAAATTATAGATATGAAATCTGTGAAGGAGGTCACGTTCCACAACGCTGTCAACCCTTATCTCCCCAATGCTTACCAGATAGTCATCACGGCAGACTCTGACCAGTGCAGCAGGATAACAATCCCGGCGGGCTATGATGTCTCATGGGCTATGCAGGTAGTGCTGGAGATAGAAAAAGCCATATTCCCTGCATAGACTCACATGAACGAATCGTTATTTTGACACATTTATTATTATATTAAAAATAAATAGCTAAAACCATTATTAACCATGAACTTTAAACTTTATCTCATGTCGGCCATGGCCCTGAGCTCCCTCACAGCCTCGGCTCAGAAGACACCCGCGTGGTGCGATCCTGCAGTCAACGAAATCAACCGCAAGACAGACGTGGCCAACTACTTTGCCTATGAAAGCGAAGCATTGGCGCAGAAGTCGCAGATGCCTCAGCACAATCCCAAGGCACGCAGCTCACGCTACATGTCGCTCGAAGGCAAATGGAAATTCAACTGGGTGGAGAACGCCAATGAGCGCCCGGCCAACTTCTATGCGCTCAATTATGACGATTCGCAGTGGGGCACCATCCCCGTGCCTGGCAACTGGGAGATGTATGGCTATGGAGATGCCATATATGTCAACAACTGCTACGCATGGCGCTCCGACTGGACATGCGAGCCTCCTATGGTGCAGGACAAGAACAACCATGTGGGCTCCTACCGTCAGACATTCACTGTCCCATCAGGATGGAAGGGCGACAAAATCTACATGCACATCGGGTCGGCCACATCAAACGTTTCCCTCTACATCAACGGCAAGTATGTCGGATACAGCGAGGACAGCAAGGTGGCAGCAGAGTTTGATGTCACCAACTACATCGTTCCGGGCAAGGAGAACCTCATCGCCATGCAGGTCATGCGCTGGTGTGACGGCAGCTGGAACGAAGACCAAGACTTCTGGCGCCTTTGCGGCATATCACGCGAGGTATACCTCTACTCGCGCCCATCAAGCCACATCGACGACCTCTTCATCACTCCAGAACTCAATAATAACTATGCTGACGGAGCACTCAATGTCAAGGTGCAGCTCGCTTCAGGCAAAGGCAAGACACTCAAGTTCCGACTCATCGACGCTGAGGGCAAGGAAGTGTTCAACAAGGACGTGAAGGTGACGGACAACAACCCCGTGACGTTCCAGTCAGACAATGTGCAGGGAGTCAGCAAGTGGTCAGCCGAATCACCATACCTCTACAACCTCTACGTCTCTCTCTATGATGGCGACAGGCTCATCGAGTGCATCCCACAGAGAGTAGGTTTCCGCAAAGTCGAAATCAAGAACCAGCAGATGCTCGTCAACGGGCAGCCCGTGCTAATCAAGGGCGCCGACCGCCACGAGCTCGATCCTGACGGCGGATATGTCGTGTCTGTAGAGCGGATGATACAGGACATACAAGTCATGAAGCAGCTCAACATGAACGCCGTCCGCACATGCCACTATCCCGACGACCCACGCTGGTATGAGCTCTGCGACATCTACGGCATCTATGTCACAGCCGAAACCAACATCGAAAGCCACGGCATGGGCTACGGAGAAAAGTCGCTCGCCAAGGATGCCCGTTTCCACGACATGCACATCGAGCGCCAGCGCCACAACATCTATGTGCTGAAGAATCACCCATCCATCATCGTGTGGTCACTCGGCAACGAGTCTGGCTACGGCAAGAACTTTGAGGACGCCTACGACTTTGTCAAGCAATACGACCCTTCTCGCCCATGTCAATATGAGCAGGCTGGCAAGCAGGGCAAGACAGACATCTATTGCCCCATGTATGCCGACTACGGCCATTGCGAACGCTACTGCGGAGAGAACAACCCGCGTCCACTCATTCAGTGCGAGTATGCCCACACCATGGGCAACTCAGGCGGCGGCTTCAAGGAATATTGGGACATCATACGCAAGTATCCC
The DNA here is from genome assembly GCA_036303125.1 of Bacteroidaceae bacterium. Taxonomy (GTDB): domain Bacteria; phylum Bacteroidota; class Bacteroidia; order Bacteroidales; family Bacteroidaceae; genus Minthosoma. The sequence goes on along the minus strand of JAXJBE010000112.1, from coordinate 1,947 downwards.
AACTACCAGGGAGGCTATATCTGGGACTTCATAGACCAAGGTCTGCGCGGCACAAGCAAGGTGACGGGCAAGCCCATCTGGACCTACGGCGGCGACTACGGACGCTTCCCAGCTTCAGACAACAACTTCAACTGCAACGGAGTCATAAACCCAGACCGTGTACCTAACCCACACGCATACGAGATACAGTACTACTATCAGAACATCTGGGCAAAACTCACCGACGCCAAGGCCGGCAAGGTGGAAATCTACAACGAGAACTTCTTCCAGCCCCTCGACTACGTCTCCCTCAGCTACGAGATATACGCTGACGGACTCCTCCTCGACAAGGGTTCACAGTCCATCAGCTCTCTCGCCATCAAACCTCAGGCAAAGGCCACAGTCACAATCGACGCCATCGCCAAGGCTCTCGCCGATGACGCCAACAAAGGCAAGGAACTGCTCGCCAACATCAATTTCCGTCTCCTCAACGACACCCAGCTCCTCCCGGCAGGCGAGATAGTAGCGCATGAGCAGTTTGAGCTAACACCATACTCATTCCCCACCACAGAGTCTCTCACAGCGTCAGCAGCAGCAAGCAAGCAAACCGTCGCTCTTGACGACCGCGCTGTCTATGCCGTGCTCTCAGCCGCAGGTGTTGACGTGACCTTCAGCAAGCACACCGGATTCATCTCTTACATCGATGTCAACGGAGTGCCAATGATGACCGACGACTCCGAGCTTACCCCTGACTTCTGGCGCGCAGCCACCGACAACGACTTCGGAGCAAACATGCAGAAGCGTCTCGCCGCATGGCAGCACCCTCACCTCGACAAGAAGAGCTTCGACATCGAGAAAGACGGAGCCAACTATGTTGTCACAGCAGAATATGAACTCAAAGACCTCGAAGCAAAGGTGAAACTCACATACACAATGCTCCCGACAGGACAGCTCATCGTCACACAAGACCTCACGGTCACCCCCGACGCGAAGAACATGCCACAGCTTCTCCGATATGGCATGCAGATGCAGATGCCGAAAGAATTCGCGCAGATTGAATACTACGGCAAGGGACCACACGAGAACTACGTAGACCGTGCCAACAGCCAGAACATCGGCATTTGGCGCCAGACAGTGGCAGACCAGTTCTGGGGATATGTTCGTCCGCAGGAGACAGGCACCAAGACAGGCGTCCGCTACTGGACCATCACCAACAAAGACGGCATCGGCCTCAACTTCTCAGGCACGGCACCACTCGAATGCCAAGCTCTCAATTACACAGAGGACGATCTGCAGCCCTCACGCAATAAGGCACAGCATCACAGCGGCGACCTCACAGAGCGTCCATTCACTGACCTCCACATCGCAGCTCGCTCCATGGGCTTAGGATGCGTCAATTCATGGGGCGCATGGCCACTGTCAGAATATCAGATGCCATACAAGGACTACTCTTACACCTATATCATCTCTCCTGTGAGATAGTCATAGGCAAATAACATTACATGACGAGGGCGTGTCGATTGGTTCGGCACGCCCTCATTCGTACTCACGATAGCGGAACACCTGAGCCGGAATCCAAACAGAGAAGAGGAAAACGAAAAGAGCATCAACGGGATGAATGTCCATGCCAGCCTGTGGTTGTGAAGAGCTTCTCTGCTCAACAGTTCAAGCTGGCAAGCTCAACATTCAAAACGGGTCTGCTCAACATCTCAAATGAGCAAGCTCAACACCCCAAATGAGCCTGCTCACAACCCCTTGTGGGCCTGCTCCCAAAGGGTTGTGAGCTTGGGAGGAAAAATAACATTACCAGCTCATTGTTCTCTCTCTCCTGACTTCGTCAATGCGCCACCCAAACTAAGATTTGCTGTTAGACAGGTCAAAAAGTGGCTTTACAGCCAGGTGCTTCTCTGTCAGAAAGAGGGTTTTTGTGAAGGTTGTACTGTTTTCGGGTAACCTTACCCTTATAGT
>JAXJBE010000111.1:0-19753 GCA_036303125.1 Bacteroidaceae bacterium | reverse complement strand
GCACAAAGCTGCATGTATATGTAGGAACCTCATCTGATTTTTGGGAAACGGGGATTGTTTCTTTTCTTATGAAGAGGATATCAGTGCAAAGATAAAGTAAATTCTCTAAATGGCAAAAAGAAATCCATCAAAACAATTGATATACGAACAAGTAGGCTTGTATCAAGTGTAAAAGTTCTTAAAGTTGCATTATTTAAAGCATTTGTTTCAAAATTAGAAGAAAATGCACAGGTTTGTAAGGTTAAAGTCCGTCATGTGCAATTAGTGATGAGTGTTATGCCGTTTCTTTCAGGGCATGTGCACTTTGTTGCGCATTGTTGAGTGATGTTGAATCTTGTTGAAAGTTGTTGCAGGTGGTAAAAAGTTGCTGTCATTCTTTTGCTGTATAGGAAATAATCCGTAAATTTGCAACCATCAAACAATCTAAAAATAACCAGATATGAAAACATTCTTGACATTATTATTTATGATGGGACTATCTCCATTCACAGTTCATTTCCAAGCAAAGCCTGCAAAAGATATTGTAAACTCCCCTTTTGCAATCCATGACGTGGATCCAACCACGAATACAAGAGGTCCTCGCCGGAGTAGGCAACGAAAGATTGAATCAGTTGAGATATTCTATGAGTCGGAACATTTGCGGATAGTTCTTCCTTATGCAGGCAGCAACTTAGCATGGAAGATAGATGATCACACTGGTCACTCTGTGATGTCTTCATCTTGCGAGGCAAGTTCAGAAGAAGTCTTCGTTCATGTCTCCTCTTTGGAACCAGGTTCATATATATTGTATGTGTATTTTGGTGGTATATCTACAGCCTTCTCGTTCGTAGTGGATTAGTGTAAGAGCCATGTGGACAAGTCTATGCTGTATGGCGGACTTACCTAATAGCCTCATGCATGCACTCTTTCTTATGCTCTTTATACAGATTATATAATCAATCTGTATTATCTACATAACCACATGATTTTTAAAAAAACAGAGTAATGAATTATAAGAGAACACTATTATATGCAGGTTGTACAGTGATGACACTTCTGCTTTCTTCGTGCGATGATGGCATCAAGAAAGTGCTGGAGCAATCAGGTGACAACAGGTCGGAACTGGAGCAAGCATTGGCGCATTTCGAGGAGACGACGGATGAACTCAAGACGGAGTCTGCCAAATTCCTGATACGCAACATGCCTTACAATTATACCTACGATGGACGTTACGTCGATTCTATTGACAGCGCCTACTGTGCAATGGCTGAATACTCTGCTCCCGATAGGGGCAAGACATACAACAGCATGATGGAATCGTTGGCCGATGACAGGACAATGGTGTCTGACCTGCACAGAATCAAAGCAGACTATCTGATTAAGAATGTCAGCGAAGCCTGCGAGGCGTGGAATAGGGCATCTTGGAGCAAAGATTATCCAGACGAGATATTCTTTGATTACGTATTGCCCTACCGCCTTGTGGATGAACCGCTCAGCGAGTGGCGCATGTTTGTACATGAGGAATATCCATTTCTCATGTCTGATGATGTGCTTAGCAAGAGAGGCTCAGTGTATGAAGCAGAAAGGGGCAAGTACAAAGATGCATGCCTTGTCCAAGCAGATGGCGCGTCCGGTGGTGAACATATCAACTTGACCTCCAAGGGGGAATCTGTGGATTTCACCATCAACATGTCCCATCCCACTCGCAAGCAGATGTTTGTAAGATACACAGCACCTCGAAAAAACACAAGGCTTCTCGTTTCTGTCAATGGTGTCGCAGAGCAGACCTTGCACCTGCACCCCACCCAGGCCGACTACGCCTTTACCAACAGCCGCAAAGCATGCGAGTTGAACCTGCGTAAAGGCAAGAACACTATTTCTCTATCATTTGCAGGAGATACCATAGGGGTTGATTACATACAACTTGACGCTATAGAACATCTTGACCAAACCTCGCAGAATGACTATTCTGACACATATTGCCGCATAGAGAATAAGAAGACACGCAACTGCATATCCATCGCTTCGCAATACGACTCCCTGCCATGCGTGGCAGAGGCAAAGATCCGCAAAGATGCCGACTTGAAGCAGTGGCTGCGCATGGACTACCGTGGTTATGGTTGCTGGCGGATATCCGCTCATGACGACACGACAGATCTCTGTATGGAAACAGAATATTGCAGCGTCAAGCCCGAGTCGCCAGTGGGACTGTACAAGTCTCTAAACGGCAGCAATCAGAAGTGGGTCATCTTGCCAGCAGGCAAAGGCTATTGCAGGCTGATGAATAAGGACAGCGGCATGTATCTCGAAGCTAAAAAGGTCGGTGCTAAGGACACGCTCCTGCAGAACACTTATCGTGACGATGACTGCCAAGTGTGGAAAATAGAGACAGGGGAAAGGAGACGCACGGTGGATGACACCTTTGTCCGTGGCAGTGCCATATCAGAGGCACTGCGCATATTTGACATAACCAACCAATACGAATGGATAGGATATGAAAACCTCGTGCCACCCAAGGCGGCATCGCTTCTCAGGTGCAAGACGGGCAACTGCCGAGATGAAGCTAGCTACACAGTATATCTGTGCAGGAGCTTGGGCATTCCTGCGGCAATCGATTTCACCCCTCATTGGGGCAACCGCAGCCTGTCCCACTCGTGGAGCGTGCTTATCAAGCCCGATGGCACAGGCACTCCATTCTACATGGGATGCGCTCCGTGCGACACTGCCCATTACTATCATCCGTACAAGAAACCCAAGGTATTTCGATACAGGTATCAGTTGAACAGGGAATACGCCAAAGACCTGCAAAGCGAGACAGAAGTGCCTGCATTGTTCCACATGCCCAAATTCACCGATGTGACAGACGAGTATTATGAGACCACCGATGTGACGAGAGATGTGCCAGCCGGTGCAGCAGACAGACGCATTGCCTACATCTGTGTCTTCGACAACCGCCAATGGATTCCCGTACACTATGGACGCATCCGAGACGGTCAAGTCACATTCACCTCGATGGGACGTAACATAATGTACATGGCGGCATTCTATGAGGATGGGAATGTGGTGCCTTTTGGCAATCCGTTCTGTATTGAGGCAAATGGCTGTGTTAGGGACATTCCTGTCAACTTCTCAAAGAAGCAGAGCATGACACTCCTCCGCAAATATCCCTTCATGGGCAAAGAGGATTTCTTCAACCTGCGCATGTCAGGCGGCAGATTTCAGGGAGCCAACACTTCAGACTTCTCCGATGCCACAACACTCTACAAGTTTGAGGGAGCCACCAATGGCAATTGGTATGATGTCGATGTCAAGGGAAACTCTAAATACAGATATCTGAGATACATCGGTCCGTCCGCCTCCCATTGCAACATCAACGAGCTTGAGTTCTACGGCGAAAAGGGAGAACGTCTGACAGGAACCATCATCGGGACAGAAGGTGAACCGTGGGCACTCAAAGAGAAGGCCTTTGACGGTGACATCCTCACAGGTTTTGCCGCCATAAGCCCTGACGGCAACTGGGTCGGACTCAGACTTGACCATCCCTCTTCTGTCAGCAAGATACGTTTCATCGGCAGGAATGACGGCAACAGCATAGAGGTTGGCAATGAATACGAGTTGCTGTGCTGGGCAGGATTTTGGCAAACCTTAGCCGAGAAGAAAGCGGAAAGTACAAAACTTGTGCTTGATTCCATGCCAAGCGGCGGACTGTATGTGCTGCACAACAAGACCAAGGGACACGAAGAACGCATATTCACATACGAGAAAGGTGAACAGATATGGTGGTAGTCTTCTATATAATATATGTGTGACGCCATCAATATTATTATACATTTTTATTTATTAACGGCTATACCCATAGCCACAAAACTATTTTATTATGAATAAAAAAACATTTATCGGCGGCACATTTGCCGCAGTCGCTGCCATCGTTGCAGCATCATCATTCATCAGCTGCAGCAGCGATGACGAGTCAGATGACTATTACTACAATCTTGATGTGACAAGCAGAACTCCAACTACACGAAGCCTTAACACGGAGATAGAAGGCTGCGGGGCAACTCAAACATTTGGCAACCAACCACCTTCAAATAAAACAATCCCAACATACAACGGAGAATGTATGTTATGGTCAATCCTAAATGTGGCATTGGAGAAAAAAACAGAAGTGCCTTATATTAATAACCAGGGGAAAACTGAATACAGGAAAATTGGTAATAATTACCCTGCTTCTGATGCCTATGATTATGTTAAAGGTCTTGCTTTAGGACAACAATGGTATGAACAAGGTGATAATGGTCAATCAATTTGCAACACATACCAAGGTGGCGCTATGCCAATATCAATAGCTGCTGATATTGCAGGCAAATCAGGAATAATGGAAGGGATAACTGTACAATTCGACACATACGATGAATTGTATAAATATATAACAAATCCATCTTGGTCAGAAAAACATCCTGCTGGGACATATATAATTAATAATAACACGAAAAATCATGCAAGTGTATGCATTGGTACGACAAAAGGTGGAGATGTGAGACTTAAAACCAACCCTGCTTCTGCGGACAATCAGGACAAGAGATATTCAAGCGAGAAAAATGGGGAGGATGGCTATGTCCTTATGTATTAACCATCCTTTTAGTTTGAAAATACAAATTCTATTAATAGATTTAACGTGTTAACAAGTGTTATAATAGAAGTAATATGAATTTGAAAATTAGGGCGATTTTATTTGCATTGTTTGGACTTGCATCACTCGTCCATGCATTTGCCCAAGGTTCGTTCAGCAAGGACGGATTCACATACAGGATTATGCAGAATGACAGCTGTATTACTGTGACTGGATATAATCCTGATCCGAACTGGGATTATTCTCAGCCTTTGCACATACCGTCGTCTGTCACGCACAACGGGAAGACGTACTTTGTATGGTGTGTGGGAAGTGAGGCTTTCAGAGGACTTACAGACATCCGGTCAGTGGTTGTGGACGAAGGAATTTCAGTTCTTGGCGACTATGTCTTTATGTCCTGCACGAATCTGGAGTCCATAAGCATCCCCGCTTCGGTTGAGAATATTGGAAAGATGCTGTTCAGAAACTGCTATAATCTCACATCTATTGTGATTGACGCCAAGAACGAGAGCTATGACGCACGAGACAACTCCAATGCCATCATTGATTCAAACAGTGATGAGCTTTTAGTTGCATGTTCATCCACTAAGGTGCCATCATCTGTAAAATCTATAGGGGACTGTGCTTTCTATGGCTGTGGCTTGATAGAAGAATTGGTCATACCTGAAGGCGTGAAAAAAATCGATCATGAAGCCTTTGGGGGATGCAGCAGCCTTAAATCCGTCAGTCTGCCCGAATCGCTTATTGAGTTGGGAGCTAATGTATTCATAGGCTGCAATTCCCTCACGTCAATAGTGATTCCAAAGAACGTTATTAAAATACATAAGGATAACATATTCGCAGGCTGTAACAACCTCACATCTGTAGTGGTGGATGGTGCAAATCAGATTTATGACTCACGCTCCAACTGCAACGGAATCGTAAGAACATCAGATTCCACATTGGTTGCCACTTGCTGCACAACAACGATAGGAGAAGATGTTAGCTCTCTTGGTGATTACTGCTTTTATGGAACGGTGCTCCATTCCTTGCACATTCCCAAGTCTGTGTCAAAAATTTCTGAAGATTCATTCGAGAGATGCGTAGGGATTGATACCATAACCGTAGCAGAAGGTAATCCGAACTATATGTCCTTACATGGCTCCAACGCCATTTTGAGCAAGGACGGGAAGACCCTTGTGTTAGGATGCCGCACTACGGTCATCCCAGACGGAGTGGAGGAAATTGGAGACGGTGCTTTCTATGGAAGATACGCAAAACTTGTCTTACGTCTGCCAAAGACGGTAAAGGCCATAGGCTATTGTGCTTTCTCTTGTTGCAATGACTTATGTGAAGTAATCATACCGAAAACAGTAAGCTCGATTGGCAGCATGGCTTTTCGAGGGTGCGAAAACCTTGCGGTGGTTCAGATACTTGCCCCCTTGAAAATTATCAGCCATGGAGCTTTTGAAAATTGCTGTAGATTGTACGCTGTTAGCCTCACAGAAGGTACAGAGACCATTGAATCCTATGCGTTCAAGGGTTGCAAGAGTCTGAAGCATATCACCCTGCCGTCCACAGTGAAGAATGTGGACAGTCGAGCATTTGAAGGTTGTCCTATATCAGAAAAACAATGAAACATCTACACATACCGACATTCATCATCTTCGGAGTCAGTGTATTCTGTATATCCGCGTCTCACTTTGATCTGGCGACTACCATTCAGTATTGCTGGACAAGCGTCTTTGTGGTGTTGAGCCTGACGTATTACCTTTGCCGTTTGTGGCATGGGGATGATGTCATACTGCCTGCGGAAAAGATGATGAATGCGGTTTGTGTCCTCGGTCTTCTTGAGATACTTTACGCTGTCCTGCAGTTGTTTGGACTTGTCCCAGACAATTTCCGCTATGCGCATTTTTCTGGAAGCTTCAACAACCCGGCAATATTTGGAATGCTGCTTTCATTCTGCGCTCCCGTAAGTGTCTACAATTCCGTCAAGAGTGTTGGAACAACGAAAATCGTATGGATAGTGTCTTCTTTATTGTTCATGACATTCATCTTTCTTTCCGATTCTCGTACAGCAATACTCTCGTCCATGTGCGGAATCTCCATAGTGCTCTTAGTTGAACAGAAATCTTTATTTCCCATTATAAACAACAGGCTTTTCAGAACCGTTGGGATCGTGGGCATCATTGGCATTATGGCAGCATTGTATTTCTACAAGAAGGATTCTGCTGATGGAAGATTGCTCATTTGGAATGTATGTTTGGAGATGGTGAAAGAAAAGCCTTGGTTTGGGTGGGGAATGGAAGGGCTTACTTCCCAGTACATGAATTATCAGGCCGATTACCTTGTTGCGCATCCCGACTCGCCCTACATTCTGCTTGCAGGAGAGACGCAGAGTCCGTTCAATGAGTTTCTTCACGTTGCTCTCGTTTGTGGGATACCCTGTGCCCTGATGTTCACGGGCATGCTTGTTTGGACAGTATGGCTTATTGGGACAAGGTTGGATAGGCACAAAAGCATATTGCTTGCAATAATATCAGTGCTGACAATATGGTGCTTATTCAGCTATCCGTTGAATATTCCGTTCGTATGGTTCATCATTCTTTTCATTGCCATATCACTGTTCACAAACGTGATTCATTTCCGAGCATCAAAAATCCAGATGTTAGTAACACTCATAGCATGCGCATCATGCTTGTATGGAATCGGAATATATGGCTCACGAGAAATTCGTCGAGTGCTGATTCAGGACAAAGCGATGGAATGCTGTGACGCAGAGGTCATGAATGAGTACGAGCAAATGTATGATGATTATTCAGACGACTGCCTGTTCCTTTACAATTACGGTGCATTGCTGCATCTCAAAGGTGAATATCGCAAAAGTCTCGAAGTGTTTAAACATGCAACATACCATTTGTCAGACTACAACATGATGCTTTTGATGGGAGATGACTATCAACAATTAAATCTTGCAGACTCTGCCTTAATCTGCTATCAAAGAGCGGGCGAGATGATACCCTGCAGGTATCTACCTCTATATTATCAAATGAGATTATATCAAGATATAGGAGAGGATGATATGGCATACGAGACGGCTGACAGAATTATCAAGAAGAGAAACAAATTGAAGAAGTCCAAAATCATCACACAAATCATAAATGAAGCTAAACGATGTCGGAGTGATGAATAACATTGGAACAAAATTTGCTTACTGATCACAAATACTCCCTGCGCACTATGTCTGTAACAATATAATAACAATACACATACAATGAAACCTACTTATTTAATACTTCTTCTTCAAGCGTTCCTGTCAGTACTTCCCCTGCAAGCGCAGGAGAGCAGAGAGACGGACTCCATCATGTCCTACATCCGCACGGCCATGAACTTCAACCACGTGGTTCCTCAGGAGAAGGTATACCTCCATCTTGACAACATGGGGTACTTTGAGAACGAGCGCCTGTGGTTCAAGTCCTACCTGACACGTACAGACACGGGCAGGCCAAGCGACCAGAGCAAGGTCCTGTATGTAGAGCTGCTGAACATGAGCGGCGATGTAATCAAGACCACGAAGTGGCCAGTGGACTCCTTAGGCCAGTCGCATGGCGACATGAAGCTCGACTCCCTTCTCGGCTCAGGCTTCTTTGAGGTGAGGGCTTACACGCGGTACATGACCAACTGGGGAGCCAGCGCCTGCTTCTCCCGTGTCATACCGGTCTTCAAGAAGCCGAAGGAGGAGGGCGACTACAGCGACCTGACCATCAAGACGCGCCTGTTCAGGCACCGCGACCCCAACAACCGTGACCGCAGCGACTCGCTGTATCTCAAGGCGATGGAAGGAGGCGTCAATGGCGGTGACATAGCGAAGACCATCAGCGCACAGTTCTTTCCCGAGGGCGGCAAGATGGTTGTAGGCAAGAGGTGCCGGGTTGCCGTGATGGTAGTGGACGACAACGGCCATCCGTATGAGGCGGAAGGGCATGTCCTGAATGCGGCCGGCGACATACTCGCGGCAGTGTCAACAGACAGCCTCGGCAGGGATGTCTTTGAGGTCACCCCCGACAGCGGCTCCATGACCATGCAGATGCGCAACAAGAAGAATGGCGATGGCAGGGCCGTGCAGAGCTTCGAGCTGCCAATAGCAGAGATGGAGGGTTGCGCTCTCAGCATGGATGTGGTGAGCGATGACATGCAGGCCACTATACAGTGCAGCGACGGGATGAAGGGGCGCACGCTCGGGTGCGTGCTGATGAACAATGGCAACATAGTCTATTGCGACACCATGTCGGCCAGCCCGTTGATAGAGATAGAACTCGACCGCTCCCGCCAGAGGCCAGGTGTCAGCCAGTTCACCGTGTTTGACTCGGACGGCCGCATTTTAGCGGAGCGCATGTTCTTCATCTGCCCACCCGAGGATGGAAAGAGCCATGTCTCCGTCACTCCCAAGACGGAAAGGCTTAAGCCATGCGGACATGTGTCGCTCGAACTTGCCGGACTGCCCAACTCCACCCTGTCTTTCTCGGCCATCGACGGAGAGAACATGACGAACGGCAAGCATGGCAACATGAAGACATGGATGCTGCTCTCGTCAGACGTGAGGGGCCACATCAGCAACGCGGACTATTATTTTGAGGCAGACGACAGGGAGCACCGCATGGCAGCCGATCTGCTCATGCTCACTCAGGGATGGAGGAGATATGACTGGGAGCTGATGTCAGGACGGAAGACCTTTGACCGTCCTCAGCCCATAGAGGACAAGTTCCACGTCTTCGGCAGGCTGAACGCCTACCGCAAGCGGAATCCCGCCCGTGACGTGTCGATGGAGGCATTCCTCTACAACGAGTCAGGCGAGAGCCTCACGGGAACGACAGTGACGGACTCCTTAGGCAACTACGCCTTTGAGCTGCCGTTCCTCGACGGGGGGTGGAAGATGCAGGTATACACGCGCCTGAAGGACAAGCGCAAGACTTACTATGTTGGCATAGACCGCCAGTTCTCCCCCGTACCTCAGTATGTCAGCAGGGAGGCATCCCGGATACTCCATCCGCTGAAGCCCAACATGTTCGTGAGGAAGTCTTCGCCAGAGGAAGAGGATGTAGAGGATGAGTTCATCCCCATAACCAAGAAGAACCACGTGCTGCAGAACGTCACGGTCAAAGCCAAGAAGCGCTACTTCACCAACGACAACTGGAAGTACAAGAACGAGAGTTACGGCAGCGCGCACGCCACGCTCTTCTACGACATAGACAGGGAGAGGGACAATCTGCTCGACAGCGGGAAGGCTGCGCTCGACATCTTCACTTTCCTGTGCAGGCGCAACTCCATGTTTGAAACTCCAGACTGCAAGGGAAAGTCAATATTTGCAAATGACTCCGCAACAATAAACTACACGAGGGGCATATCGTATGGAGGCCGGCCCATCAAGTGGATTGTGGACAACGGAGAGACATCATGCGTGCTGGCAGGTAAAGACCTGCCAACAATGTCCATGATTTTAGGCTCCATAGTTGATTCGTTATCTTTGATTGCAGATGAGATTCCAGCTGGCTGCACAAGCAGGAGTAATGCAATGTTAGCAGAATTCTTCCCTATATGGATGGACGAGATAAGGCATCTGTATATTGTGCCCAACAGTCCCAAGGAACTGAATGGTGCAGTGCGTGTGTACCTGTACACCCATAAGAAGTTCGCCGCAGAGAGCCAGAAAGGTCTTCGCCGCACATACTTCCAGGGCTTCAACAAGCCCTCAACCTTCCAGATGGAGGACTACAGCGTCGTACCGCCCATGGCCGACTTCCGCCGCACCATATACTGGAATCCAGATGTTCGAACCGACAAGTACGGCAAAGCCCGTGTCGAGTTCTTCAACAACTCCACCTGTCAGGAGATGTACATCAGCGTTGAGGGTATGTCGGATGAAGGGGAAATACAGGTGGGAGATTGAGAGCCGCTTTAATCATAGTTATCCCCATAGTATCTAAAACCTTTTAACCCTTTCAATATATGAAGACACCCATGTATTTTATTGAAATAACAGATAAATAATTATTGCTTTATGAGACACACTATCTTGACAATTCTATGTTCCTGCATTGCCACCTTGCCAATGCATGCTCAGACGACAGAGTGGAACTCTCCTCATGTCGGCTATTCCAACACGCGCAACCTGTCGATAGAGAAGGTAACCTTCGGCAGGCGAGCGACAGAGGTTCATGCGGTCATAGCCGCAGATTCCGGAACCCAAGTCACCCTGTCGTCAGGTACTAAGCTGAAAACGGCCAACGGTGATAGCCGCATCACGAAAGTGTCAAAGCTCAAACTGGACAAGAAGTTCATCATGCCAGACAGTGGCAAGGTGCACATCGTGATGAGCTTTGAGGCCATGCCTGCAGTTCCCGACGTGATGCACTTCATCGAGAGCGATGCAGACAGAGGATGGAAACTCGCTGGCATACGGCCTGACAAGGATAAGACAAAAGAGACATGGGGCGACATGTCCTATATCGCAGACCCCGACCTGCCGTTCTCGTACTTCTGCGATGACTCCACCGCCGTCAATGTGAAGATATTGAACTACATGCCCGATGCGGCTCGCGACATACGTTTCACATACGACAAGGTGGACATAGGAAATACCGTATATAATGAGAGATACCCTATATCAGACGATGGCACAGCCACTATCAAGCTGCACCCATGCTTCCCCATCTCAGCCTTCATGAGCGTTGGTGACGGGCCGCATGCTCTAATCATGCTTGTGCCGGGCAAGGACATCACTGTCCTAATCGACATGGACGAGGCGAAGGACGGATTGGGCATCAAGGGCTTCGAGGGTGCGTATGCCAAGATGCACTACGAGGTGAATGTAAAAGGAGGCAAAGACCTGGTGTCATACAACACCTCCGCCTCCTATTTTGAATCGCTCCTGCAATCGGATAAACAAATCTCCAATCCGGAACGCTGGAAAAATTCCACGGTCATATCATCATCGGAATTCTCACCAAACACAGATAAGTTTCTGAACATATACAATGACTACTATTCTCTGTATTCCAGTTGGAAGCTTAATGCTTATATCAATGATAAAGTACGTAAGGCCGTGAAGGAAATAAGCGCTAATAATTCTATACTCGGCGCAATAGCCATAACCGATTTCATAAAAGACACTTATGCGGCCGAGAAAGAACTTTTCGCAGGAGACCACATCACTCTCTGCCCTCTTTATTCCGAAGTGGTGAGGTATAATCCTGCATCCTACACGACCTTGTATCAGGACGCAGAAGGGAAGGAGTCATTATATAACAAAAGCGTTATTATGCTGCACAATGCCATCCAATGCCATCTTGACATTGGTGAAACCGAAGCGAAAAGGTGTAGCAGGCAGATAACATCGCCAGAGCTGAAGATGTATTATGCCACAGCCATGGAGCGATGGAAGCAGAGAGTCAAGGAAATGAATGACACGCCGCATATCCACTTCTACTGCTTCGGTGAGAATGTCGGAAAGGACTTGAAGCAAGAATTGCTGGATGAGTACAGGGGCAAGAACATTGTGTTTATAGCCTATAACAAGAGTAAACCCGACAGTGTGAGAGAATTTGACAGATTTGTAGCCAGCCTCACTACATTTGGCAGAGACGACATTGTGCTGTTGTGCATGGATCTTGACATTGACCAGGCCGACTACAGCGAATGGTTTCGTTTTTCATCTGTGAGGCCTGGAGAGCATTACGCAACCATGTTCAATAATTTAGGAATGATATTTAGAGGCAAATACAACTTCAGTAGCAACGGCTGTTATTACGAAGTGTACTCCCCAGAAGGGCAAAGCATGGTGAGCACAAGCGACAGCGAAAAGGTTATAAACGCTCTTGTTGCAAAATGACGGAATCAAGTAGCCTTCCCTCAAGAAAATCAATTTCTTTATCTCGACTGGCTTGTAATTCAGACATTCTGTGTAAATTTGCGACATGTCCAGGCAGACTCTTGCCGATAAAAAAGCGGAAAGCACTAAACTTGTGCTTATGTGTTGTCTAAAGAGTAATAAGCATGTGGCTTATCCAACAACTAATACAATAGAAGTAATGAAACAATTGAACAACAGAGGCATTTTACTTGCATTGCTTGGACTTGCATCACTCGTCCGTGCATTTGGCCAGGATTCGTTCAGCAAAGACGGATTCACCTACATGGTCAGGAAAGACAGCTGTACCCTGTCTTTGAAAAGCTATCAGCCCGTTCCGTCCACTGATTATTCTCAACCTCTGCATATACCTGCGTCTGTCACGCACAATGGAAAGACGTATGCAGTGAAAATAATTGAGAAGGGGGCTTTAAAGGGACTTACAGACGTCCGGTCAATAGTGTTAGACGAAGGAATTGAAAGCGTCTGCGATTGTGCCTTTGAATACTGCACAAACCTGCAGTCCGTCAGTTTTCCCGCTTCGGCCACGAGCATCGGAAGTGGGTTGTTTGGCAGCTGCTATAATCTCACGTCAGTCGTGATTGATGCCAAGAACGAGTATTATGATTCGAGAGGCAACTCGAATGCAGTCATTTATTCAGAAGATGACGAGCTGGTTGCCGCATGCTCATCCACAAAGGTACCTTCGTCTGTCAAGTCCATTGGAGACTGGGCTTTCTACAACTGCAACCTGATGGAGGATTTGGTTATCTCCGAAGGTGTGACACGTATTGGCAGTGAGGCCTTCTGTGGATGCAGCAGCCTTAAATCCATCAGCTTGCCCGAGTCTCTTGTCGAGTTGGGATCGGATGTGTTCTATGGCTGCAATTCACTTGCCTCAATCGTGATTCCCAAAAACGTTGCCAAGATAGGTGGCGGCAACTTATTCAGAGAATGCTATAACCTCACATCTATAGTGGTAGATGGCGCAAATCAGACTTTTGACTCGCGTTCCAACTGCAACGGAATCATAAGGACATCAGATTCATCGCTGATCTCCACCTGCAGCACAACGGTGATATGTGATGGCATCCGCACTCTTAGCGACTACTGCTTTTATGAGACTCCTGTCCATTCCTTGCACATACCAAAGTCTGTGTCCGCGATTTCAAAAGATGCGTTCGCTGATTGCAGAGACCTTGATTCTGTTACAGTGGCAGAAGGTAATCCGACTTACATTTCCCCGCACGGCTCCAACGCCATCTTGAGCAAAGACGGTAAGACCCTATTGTTGGGATGCCGCACGACAGTCATTCCATACGGAGTGGAAGAAATCGGAGACAACGCTTTCAGTGGCAGATATTCCAATTTGGTCTTGCGTTTGCCTGAAACCGTGAAGGCTATAGGCTCGTATGCATTCGGTCGGTGTTATTACCTGACGGACGTGATAATTCCTCAGTCAACGACGGTGATTGGCGAAAGAGCTTTTTATGGCTGTCTTAGTCTTGCATCAGTCCAGATTCTCGCTCCAGTGAAAATAATCCAACAATACACATTCGAGCATTGCCACAATCTGTCTTTCTTAAGCCTCGCAGAAGGTACAGAGGCTATTGAATCCTATGCATTCAAGGGTTGCAAGAGTCTGAAGCATATCACCCTGCCGCCCACCGTGCAGAATGTGGGCAGTCATGCGTTCGACGGCAGCCCTATATCAGAAAAGCAATGAAGTGTCTGCACATATTGACACCCCTTAGAGTAATTCTCGTCAAATAAGCCGATAAAATCAAGCATTATGAAAAGAATCAGTTTTCTTCTTTTTGCCCTTGTGTGTCTAAATCTAAGCGCATGGGCAGATTCCATATTCGTGGTATCAGGCATTTCCTACAGGAAAGTAGATGAAAAGTCTGTGGCTGCATGTGCAAATGCCGACCATAATGATGTGGCGTTCATTGACTCCATCTTGAGCATACCTGCATCTGTCACCCATGATGGACGCAAATACAAGGTGCGCAGCATCGGTGTGAGGGCTTTTGCCAAGTGCTGTGGCATAAAGATCGTAAACATCAGCAACGGCATCGAGGAAATAGAAGATGTCGCCTTCGAGGCCTGCGCCAACCTCAAGGAGGTGACAATTCCGGCAAGCGTGAAGGTCATGGGGCGCACCCCATTCGAGTATTGCTTAAACCTGTCGTCTGTCAAGGTGGACAGTGGCAATTCCTTATTCGACAGCAGGGATGGATGTAATGCCATCATCAGGAAGCAGGACAACGCGCTTGTTATAGGATGTAGCAACACGTCAATTCCCTCTTCTGTTGAGACTATTTGCGAAGAAGCATTTCACGGATGCACCATCGAAACTCTTGTGCTGCCAGAAGGAGTGACGGGCATCATGCGTTACGCTTTCTGCGAGTGTCCTTTCTTGAAGTCGATAAGTGTGCCTTCAACTGTAGAGCGGATAGATTCACATGCATTTGTCGGATGCGGCAACATCTCGTCAATCACGGTTGACAAAGACAACGCTATATATGATTCTCGCGACAATTGCAATGCCATAATAGACAAGGACGCAGAGATGCTCGTCTTGGGATGCAGCAGCACCACTATACCCTCAAGTGTCTCAGTGATAGGTGAACGTGCATTCTCTGAGTCTGTCAATCTGCGCAGCGTCAATATTCCAGAAGGAGTGACAGCTATAATGGATTGTGCTTTTGCGGCATGTATTTAGAGACCTCTAAACAACTATAAACAATGAAAAACACATAGAGATAAACCTCTGTATATCAACTACTTTTAGATTTTAACACTTCGGACTTGCTTTTTGGTTGTTCTCAAAAATCCGCTTACCTTTGCAACGCATTTCTACCGCGGAAAATTTTGAGGGCTTTTATTTTGCCATCTCGTGGACAGGGTTGACAAAGGTTGACAAGAGTGGACAACGGTTGACTGATGAACGAGAGGGAAAGGAGTAAGGAAGTGACCTCATTTGAAAAACGTGACATTGTGGAATGAGTTGACAAAGGGTGTCAATGATTGACGAAAGTTCACTCCGTGGCGGTTTGCATGAAATTGATTGTAAAACCACATAAAAAGGAGTCAAATGAGAAAGACAAGAAAATGTGCCTTCTGCGGCAAGGAGTTCACTTGTAACAGCGGCTCGCAGAGGTATTGTTCAGAGCAATGTGCTGAGGCGGCAAAGGTTCAGCGCAAGAAGAGGCAACAGGACTTTTTGAAGGCTCTCCAGCCTGTTATAGACATCGCCAGCCAGGAGTATCTTTCGTTCTCCAAGGCTGCCATCCTCATGGGATGCTCCCGTCAGTACGTTTACAAGTTGGTAAACGAGGGTAAACTTCCTGCATCACGAATCAGCAGCCGGATGGCATTCATCCGCAAGGCAGACATTGAAAAGATGCTTGCAGGAAATCCTTATCATCGTGTCTTGCCAACATCCAAACCTAAGAATCCTTCTTCCCTTTCGTTGAAGAAGGAACATAATTCAAGTAAGTCAACGAGGAAAGAGAACTCTTTTCAAGACATTGAACCACTTGAATACATCTCTGGCGAGGACGTTATGGCAACCTACAAGGTTAAGAAGTCATGGCTCTATGTTTCAGCCAAGAGAAACAACATACCTGTGTGCAAGATTGCAGGCAAGAACTACTATAGCCGGAAGCACATGGATGCGCTCTTCGGAATTTCTGCCGAGATTGAAGCCTTGACAGAATGGCTCACAACGGATGAGGCTGAATCACTCTATTCCACGACCAAAGAATCCCTGCGTACCCAAGCCTATCGCCGCCATATTCCCACCAAGCGAGAATATGGCAGGACCTACTATTCAAAGAAACATCTTGATGACATCTTCCGCCCCGACCTGAAGGCGAGTGATTCCTATTACACCACAGCCGAAGCTGCCGAGAAGTACGGCATGACCAAGAGCAACATCTGCGTAATCGTCAAGACGAACAACCTCACGAAGGTGAAAGTCGGAGTGCAGAACCTCATCGTCAAGGAGGAATTAGACCGAATAATGGCAAACAGACTGGCACAATTCGGGGCTTATAGGCTCCAATAATACCCAATAATAAGCATCAACTGCGTGAAAGTACAATTATCCGTGAGTTATGAAAAGGTAAGTTGGTCACTCTTTCATCACGCAGTTACTTTGCACCCGCTATGAGACGCATAGCCTTCGATTATTAACAAATCAAATTTCATACAAGTATGAGTAACATTTGTAAGACAGTAACCCTGCGTACGCGTAAAATAAAGAAAGGTACGCAACTGAGCTTCTACCTTGACTACTATCCCGGCTACAGGGATGAGTCAACCATGAAGGTACAGCGACATGAGTCACTTGGCATCTACATCTTTGCCAAGCCCAAGAACCAGCGTGAGCGTGACTACAACGAGCGCATGACGGAGAAAGCCGAGGCACTGCGATGCCGACGCTATGAGAGCATCGTGAATGAACGCTACGACTTCTTCGACAGAGAAAAGGAGAAAGGCAGCTTCCTCGCATGGTTCAAGAAGAAGGCCGATGCCAGGAACACCAAATGGCAGAACGTCTATAAGCATTTCGAAACCTTCTGCGAAGGCAAATGCACCTTCGGGGAAATAGACGTTGACCTGTGCAACAAGTTCAAGGAGTACCTTTATACCGCTCCACAGACCATCCACAAGAAACAGAGGCTGCACACCAACACCATTGCAGGCTACTGGTCAACCTTCCGTGCCGTGCTCCACACAGCCTACCGCGACCACAAGATCAAGGAGAATCCCAATGGCTTCCTTGACAGGATTGACACCATCCCAACGGAGAAGGAACACCTCTCTCAGCCGGAACTCGTAAAGCTTGCCAACACCGACTGCAAGGAACCTGTGTTGAAGAAGGCATTCCTCTTCTCTTGTCTGACAGGACTCAGAAAGAGTGACATCAAGGCATTGACATGGAAGAAGATTCAGCCATACGGAGATGGAGGCATGTATATCACTGTGCGTATGCAGAAGACTCAGCAGCTTGTGAACAACCCTGTCAGCGAAGAGGCTCTTGAACTCATTGGTTTCTATGATGGAGAACACGAACCCGATGCAAAAGTATTCCCTGATTTCAAGGACAAGATGACTGGCACCACCTTGAAGAACTGGCTGAAGGCAGCGGGCATCACCAAGCACATCACATTCCACTGCGCCCGCCATACCTTCGGCTCCTTGCAGGTTGATGCAGGAACAGGTATCTATACTGTCCAGCACATGCTGGGACACAAGAACGTGGAAACCACTCAGATCTATGCGAACATGGCAGATGAGAGTAAGCGAGAGAGTGTCAACCGCATCACGTTGAAGCCAAAGATAACTCCGCAACTGAAAGTCGTCGGGCAGGGCTAAACCTATTTGTTGGTTCTATTTCTTCGAGAAATAAAACCAAAGATACTATTTTCAGGTCATAAACATGGGAAAAATGGGAACCAACACGATTGGCTCTCATTTTTCGTTATACCTTTGCCATGCAATCAAACATCGGAGAAAAAGGAGGAAAAGGCCGAATGTGAAAATCATACTCACTTCAAGTATGATTCACAAATAAACATAAATCATTGGCCTACAGACGAGAAGACTATACGCCATGTGCAAAAATCTTCTTAACTTTGCAGCGCATTTTCTGAAACAACGAACAATAACACATAAAGACAATGAAAATAGACTCACCATCTTCAATCTCTTCACGTGAGGCATCCATCCGGCTCGAATGGATCTCCACAAGAATACTGCCGGGAGTTGCAGTACTTCTTCTTTCTGTTCCGCTTTGCCAATGGGCTGACTCAAACCTGCCCGATGGCATTGTTCCTGTATCTATCATCTACTTGATGATTGTAATAATCCTATGGTCAACGTACATGGCTGTGCAGTATGCTTTCGTGGGAATAGCACAGACGCGGAAAGCCAAGGACAAGGTTACTATGGAGAATAGCAATCCTCACGAAGAAGATGGGCAAGCACCTGTTTTTCTTTTGGAGGCAAAACGCTTAGCAAATGAACCAGAGGATATAAACCCTGTCAGTTGTGTTGTTTCCAATAACATAACCGAAACAGAGGTAACTGAAGAGATAGCCGTTACAGACAATAAGGTTATATCGGAGGATGCCAATCCTGACAACGAGCCATCCACTGCTTCGACCGTTCCTGCCAGTTCAACCTATCAGCAAGGCATTGATGACTTCTACCAGAGTCAGGCAGAAAGCCAGAAGAAGAAACTGGATACCATTCATGAATACCTTCTATACATCATGTCCCCTTTTGTCTATGAGGAAGACATGGATGAGTTCTGTACAGACCTTTTGAGATTCGCAATGGACCACAACTACCGCCCTGAGGTTGAGTGGAATAGATACAAGACAAAGCTGAGCAGCTTCGATGTCCGCCATCTGGTATGGAGCATTGCCATCAGATTGGGACTTGGCAAAGGCAAGGTTTACAGCAACGATGATTGCGCCTGTTATATCGAGTGCCGTTTTGCGTCATTGTGCGTAACAGCCAGTGGCGAGCCATTGTCGCATAGCACACTCAGGAATCTGACAGTCACATCCAACAGCGACCAGATACATTGTGACATTCAGGGAGAAGACGGATTGTTATTCCATATCCCTTCACAACTGGGCGTAGAGAAAGACAGAAGATAAACTTTCTCACCTCTCCTATATCAATATTTAGACATCACATATTGGAGCCACATCAGAAACCGAACTTGGTGTGGTCCTGATGTGCCTATGCCCTTTTGCGCTGAAATCTTAACCCCAAAAACAGCCAAAATCCCAATTGTCATTCATTATACTTACATGTTCGATATTGTCAAAATCCGCTTCAAATTCTTGTTTTATCCACGAATAACAGCCAAAAAAGAGGCTCAACTGCGTGATTGTTTCGTGATGCACCTGTTATCAAAAAGTGGCTTGTCCTCCGATTCGTAACGGGGTTCCTTTGCAGCACGATTCCACTAAAGGGTCGTGTTGTAAAATGACAAATAATGAATTAACGTTCAATGACCTTCCACAGGTCATCGCCGAACTTCGGGATGAAGTATCAGGCATGAAGGCGTTACTGCTGAACCTTCAGAACAGACCAACTCAGCAGAGAGAGAACAGACACCGCCCTGTCACGCCAGAGCAGGTTGCCGAGTACACCAACATTCCCCTTGCGACCATCTATCAGAAACTCGCAAACAGGGAAATCCCCGGCTCCAAGCCAGGCAAGCGATGGGT
>JAXJBE010000110.1:0-4748 GCA_036303125.1 Bacteroidaceae bacterium | reverse complement strand
TCTTTGGTTAGGCTGCCGTCTTTTTGCCACGGAAGTTTTCACATGCGCCAATTTCTGTCCATAAACCAGGTGGTGTCCTTTATTATAGGTTAGATAGCCTAAACGAATCTATCGTTAAATATGAATATAAACGATTTGCTCAGACTCCTGTAAGTGTTCACGATATGTATGCAGACGGTAATGGTGTGTTCTGCCTGTTAAACTCATCTAATGAAAGGTTTTCGTATACTTGCAATGACGGACAGGTTCTCGTATACAAATCCTATCCTGATGCGTGTGTTGATAACCCAAACGATCAACAGGCTGTTTTTCAACTATGCACCAAGATATGACATAGATATGATTAAGAAGCGTTTTTGTATAGGAACATATATTGGAGGAATATTGGAGACTTTTAAAATTTCATCAAGTGGCATTGAGCCTTGTGGGATGAATAAACTATTCAAATCAAGATACACCAAGTTTGATAATGGTGCCGTCTCTTGGAATGATGAGAGCCAGATAGGCTTTGATGATATTTCGGCAGAACCTGACCACATATATACACTCTTGAGCGGTGCCAAAGGAAAGAGTCTTTTGAAGGGAGAACAAGCCTCATTTGCAGACAAAATAACTGTTTTTAATTGGGATGCCACCATAAATTCCGAGATACACATTGGACACAATATGTTATCCATGTGCGTCTCTGAGGAACGGAATGAACTATATGCAATTTGTTATAAACAGGGTGAGAGTTTCTATTTAATACATGCCACATGGTAAACAATAGCGTTGTTGTGTCTATCCATGATGGTGACACCATCATCACATCTGGCAATCTTAACCTTGCCGATGGAACAAAAGTAAAATTGAATAGTAACGAATAAACGGGCATAGCCCATAGTATTAACCTTTCATCTTGCTGAGCAACTTCACATACATCTCTATGGCATGTCCTATCTCGCTCACTTTGATAAATTCGTCAGCTGTGTGCGAGCGCGATGAGTCGCCTGGCCCTAACTTGAGGGAGGGGAATCGCATTAAAGCCTGGTCAGAAAGGGTGGGGGAACCGAATGGGCGAAGTCCCTCCTCTATGCATGCTCTGACAAAAGGATGGTCGAGGTCTATGTATGATGATGAAAGGCGGAACGAACGTGCATGTAGTTCTGAGGTCAGGTTTTGTTGGAAATAGGCAAATATCTCTTCGTTGGTGTAGCACTCGTTGGATCTCACGTCGATAGTGAACGTGCAGGTGTCGGGGATGACGTTATGTTGAGTGCCGGCATTGATGATGGTTACTGTGTTTTTTACAGGTCCCAGGAGTTCTGTCTGCTTTGGGAACTGCCATTGTGATAACCATTCTATATCCTTCAGGGCATGGTAGATGGCGTTGTCGCCTTCGTTCCGCGCCGCATGTCCAGCCTTGCCGTGTGCTGTCGCGTCTATGACCATCAGTCCCTTCTCTGCCACAGCTGGATGCATGCCTGTAGGCTCTCCTACGATGGCGAATGCTATTTCTGGCAGAAAGGGCAGGATGCTTTCTATGCCGTTCTTGCCGCTTACTTCTTCTTCTGCGCTGGCCAGGTAGATGAGGTTGAAGGGGCGAGGCTGTTTGTCCATGATTATAAATGCCTCAAGGAGTGAGACAAGCCCTCCCCCGCAATCGTTGCTTCCAAGGCCATACAGGATGTCTCCCTTGAGTTCTGGAGAGAACGGGTCTTTGGTCCATGCAGCCACAGGCTTAACCGTGTCAATATGAGCGTTGAGGAGTATCGTGGGGAGTGAGTCATTCCATTTGCTGCTCTGTGCCCAGATGTTGTTGCTGACTCTTGTTGGTGAGAGGCCTTTGTCTGTCAAGAAGTCGTGCAGAATATCTGCGGCTTCTGTCTCGTCGTGGCTCAAACTTGGAGTGGAGATGAGTTTCTTGAGGAGCGCAACCGCTTCATTTATATGTTCTTTATTAGCCATTTTGAGTGATTTGATATTTTTTACGATGTAAAATTACGACTTTTTGATGAGAAACTTGTAACTTTGCAAAGATTTTTTGTTTAGAACAATAAAAACAACTAAATAATGGCACAGCAAGAAGACATTTTCAAGAAAGTGGTTAGCCACTGCAAGGAATACGGCTTTGTATTCCCATCATCAGAAATCTATGACGGACTTGGTGCGGTATATGACTATGGTCAGAACGGTGTGGAGCTCAAGAATAATATCAAGCAGTACTGGTGGCAGTACATGGTGCTTCTGCACGAGAACATTGTGGGGCTCGATTCGGCTATATTCATGCACCCTACCATCTGGAAGGCTTCTGGCCACGTGGACGCTTTCAATGATCCTCTGATAGACAACCGCGATTCGAAGAAACGTTACCGCGCGGACGTGCTTATAGAGGACCAGATAGCCAAGTATGAGGAGAAAATAGAGAAGGAGGTTGCAAAGGCTCGCAAGCGTTTTGGCGACTCATTTGACGAGGAGCAGTACCGCGCCACTTCTCCGCGTGTGCTTGAGGAACAGTCTAAGCGTGATGCGCTCCATCAGCGTTATCAGGAAGTGATGAATGCGGAAGGGGGCATCGACCTCGAAGGCATGAAGCAGATTATCCTTGATGAGGGTATAGTATGCCCTATCTCTGGTACACGCAATTGGACAGACGTGCGTCAGTTCAACCTCATGTTCAAGACAGAGATGGGTGCTGCGGCTGAGGGTTCAAGCACTATATACCTTCGTCCGGAAACGGCTCAAGGCATCTTCGTCAACTATCTTAACGTGCAGAAGACTGGACGTATGAAGATACCGTTTGGCATTGCACAGATTGGTAAGGCTTTTCGTAATGAGATTGTGGCTCGTCAATTTATTTTCCGCATGCGCGAGTTCGAACAGATGGAGATGCAGTTCTTTGTAAAGCCAGGCACAGAACTCCAGTGGTTTGAAGAGTGGAAGAAGCGTCGCATGGCATGGCATCAGGCGCTCGGCTTCGGGTCAGAGAACTACCGTTTCCATGACCACGACAAACTCGCTCACTATGCCAACGCAGCTACTGATGTGGAGTTCAAGATGCCATTCGGGTTCAAGGAAGTGGAAGGCATACATTCACGCACCAACTTCGACCTCTCACAGCATGCCAAGTTCTCTGGCAAGAAAATCGAGTACTTCGATCCGGAAGATAACACATCATATACCCCATACGTCATCGAGACATCCATCGGTGTTGACCGCATGTTCCTTTCCATCATGTGTCACAGTTACTGCGAAGAGCAGCTTGAAGATGGTCAGACACGCACTGTGCTCCGTCTCCCTGCCGCTCTCGCGCCTGTCAAGCTCGCAGTCTTCCCGCTCACCAAGAAGGACGGCCTGCCAGAGAAAGCGCACGAAATCATAAACGACCTCAAATTCCACTTCAACTGCAAGTATGAGGAGAAGGATCAGATAGGTAAGCGCTACCGCCGTCAGGACGCCATCGGCACTCCATTCTGTGTCACTGTAGATAACCAAACGCTTGAAGACAATACTGTCACCCTCCGCTATCGCGATTCAATGAAGCAAGAGCGCGTCAATATCAGCGACCTTCGTTCTATCATTGAGGATCAGGTTACAATATCCAGCCTGCTCAAGAACCTCAAGTAATCCATTCATGGCCAATGAAGAATATCATCATATTATCCACTGTGCTTTTCTCCTTCTTTGCTTTCGGTTCATGCTCTGAGAACGAAGAGGAAGGTGATTATGACAACTGGCAGGTGCGCAACCAGCATTATGTGGACTCCATTGCTACCCTTGCCGATGCAGGCAGGGACGGATGGACAAAGATTGTGGCATATAATCTGGTGGACAGTGTGGAGAGCAAGAACCCTGACAATACTCATTACATATATGTTCAGAAGAAGGAGCAGGGCGCAGGCACACGCAAGCCAATGTACAATGACTCCATCCGTGTCCACTATCTCGGGCGTCTCATCCCTTCTGAGGCATATCCACAAGGACGTGTCTTTGGCAAGAGCTACAGCACCAACGAACTCAATGAGGCTACAGACGTGCCTACACTCATGGCGTTAAATGCTAATATCGTTGGTTTTGCCACGGCTACGCTCAATATGGTAGAGGGGGATGCATGGAAAATAGTAGTCCCGTATTATCTCGGCTATGGTGAGAATGACTATTCGTCAGCCAGCATACCAGGATATTCCACTCTGATATTCGATATAAAATTGGCGCGCATATACCGCTATAAGATTGACACAGACACCTCATGGCAGTAGACAAGCTATTTGAATAGCATTTGCATATTGGCTGTTCAGCGATGATATATTGCTGAACAGCCTTTTTCCTTTTTTACATAGAGACGACATTGCACTAAGGTTATTTCGGGCCAGCGGATATTTCGGTTGGTGCGGATTGGATAACCAGAGATATCCGCTGAACCGGAATCTAAACAGAGAAGAAGAAAACGGAAGGAGCATCAACGGGATGAATGTACATGCCAGCCTGTGGTTGTAAAGAGCTTCTCTGCTCAACAGTTCAAGCTGGCAAGTTCAACATTCAAAACGGGTCTGCTCAACATTCAAAACGGGTCTGCTCAACATTCAAAACGGCTCTGCCCAACATCACAAACGGCTCAGCCAAACATCTCAAACGGGCAAGCTCAACACCCCAAATGAGCCTGCTCACAACCCCTCGGGAGCAAGCCCACAACCCCTCGGGAGCCTGCTCCCAAAGGGTTGTGAGCTTGGGGGAAAAAATAACATTACCAGCTCATTGTTCTCTCTCTC
>JAXJBE010000109.1:0-23212 GCA_036303125.1 Bacteroidaceae bacterium | reverse complement strand
TGGAGAGCGCGTCGGTCAGCATGACGCCAGGGCCACCTGCATGGGTGACGATGGCAAAACGGTTCAGTTCGGGAGTGGACAGCGGCGACAGGCAAGAGAAGATGCAGCCCACCGTGGTCAGTTCTTCGCGAGAGAAGCAGCGCACGATGCCCGCCTTGCGGAAGAGAGCCTCAACAGCCGAATCGCTCGTAGCGATGGCTCCCGTGTGTGAAGAGGCGGCCCTGCTTCCGCTCTCGCTCGCTCCGCTCTTTATGGCAGCGATGCGGCATCCCTTTCGTATGAGCGAGCTGGCGTGGAAGAGGAGTTTGTCAGGATTAGATATGTTCTCTATATATAGCAGCTTGATTGCAGAGTCCCGCTTAGGGTCAAAGCGCTCGTCCATATATTGAAGCACATCCTCTATGCCTATCTGCTTGCCGTTGCCGATAGACCACACGGAGTTGAATTGCAGGCCTTTCATCACAGCCGACTCAAGTATGAAGACGGCCGTAGCCCCGGAGCCACTGATGAAGTCCACCCCTTTGGGATTGAGCTGCGGGATGGGCTTGGTGAAGACACTGTGGTGGAAGTTGTTGAGCAACCCGATGCAGTTAGGGCCGATGAGAGCCGCTCCATGCCTCTCACATGTGTCAAGAATCTCCCGTTCAAGCCTTGCACCCTCCTCCGTTTCCTCTCCGAAACCGGCAGAAATGATGATAAAGGCCTTGGTCTGCTTATCCTCAGCGAGAGTGCTCACGGCGGCAGGACAGAGAGCGGCAGGGATGACCAGTATGGCAAGTTCGGTAGGCGGGAGTTCGGAAATGTCGTGAAACACCTTGATGCCGTGCACCTCATCTTCCCTCGGGTTGACTATGCGCAATGTGCCTGCATATCCGCCGCCAATGACGTTGCGGACAATAGCGCCACCCGGTTTATGCACATTGTTTGATCCACCAACGATAACGATGGATTCTGGCTGAATAAGTTCGCGGTTAATCATGATAAGTTCTGTTGTTGTTGGAATTTTGGTATCTGGCATGCAAAGATAATCATAAATATTGATATAAAGCAAGAGAGATGAATTATGTGCGGAAAAATCTTGCCGCAATCACGGCTAATGCGTAATTTTGCACGCCAAAATCACAGATGGCAATCGGAAGCAAAGGGAAAAGATGGCCATAATTGTTTGGACATCTACAGAAAGCATTCCTTCAAACCATCGCATCACTGCATGCAGAGAATTGGCCTAACAAAACGACACATTGACTAATTAACAAGCACATCACTCCTTCCCCCTATGGAAATCATCTCAGTGAAGAAGAGTCTCTACAGGCTCACCATGCCCATCTTCATCGACATCGCCCTCGTCATGCTGCTCGGAGCCGTTGACACCGTGATGCTCTCACGCTACAGTGACGATGCCGTTGCAGCTGTAGGTCTGGACAATCAATTGATATCCTTCGTGTTCCTCATCTACCAGTTCATCTCCATGGGAGCGGCCATCATCTGCGCTCAGTACTTCGGAGCTGGCCTGCGCAAGCGTTTCATGCAGATAGTGGGCATAGCCGTCTTCGTCAACACCCTCTTGGGGCTCATCGTCAGCGGCTGCCTTTGGCTGTGGTCTGAGCCGCTGCTGAGAGCCTTCGGCCTGAGAGACAACCTAATGGCCGACGGCGTCCGCTATCTTGAGATAACTGGTTCGCTGTCCTTCTTTCAGGCTCTGTCACTGACCTTCAGCGCGGCTCTCCGCTCCACGGGCAAGACCGTCAAGCCCATGATGGCCACTGTAGCTGTCAATATCATCAACATGGTGGCCAACTACGCACTCATCTTTGGCCACTGGGGATGCCCGGCCATGGGTGTGGAAGGAGCGGCATGGGCCTCTGCCGCCAGCCGCATCGTGCAGGCACTCATCCTGCTCAGCTTCATGTCTGGCATCTGGAGCACAGACACGAGCAAGGCTAACGGATGGTCCGCACAACGCATGTTGCAGACATGGCAAGAGGCGGGACTTACAGGCATGCCCAAGAAGATTGCAGGCAAACTCATCCAGCTGCCCCTGTATACTCTCCGCGCCTCATACATCATCGTGCGACTCCTCTTCAGGGCGATGACCCACTCCGTCTCAGCCGCACGCTCGTTCTATATGTCCTACAGCAACTATTTCCGTCCCTTCCCATGGCAAGAGATGAAAAATCTTTTCCGCATAGGCATACCTGCCATGAGCGAGGAAATGTCCTACTCCCTATCCCAGATTGTCATAACATTCTTCATCAACCAGATAAGCACCGAGGCACTGACGACAAAGGTGTACTGCTCCACAACAATAACGTTCGTCATCCTCTTCAGCACCAGCATCGTGCAAGGAGGCGACATCCTCGTAGGCCATTATATAGGTCAATTGCGCTACCGCGCGGCCTATATCCTTGGCAACTTCGTCTATCACCGCGGCATGTTGCTTACACTCATCGTCGCCGGCATCCTTGCAGCTGGAGGTCATACGCTCATGTCGCTCCTTACAGACAATCCTGAGATTATCCGCACAGGCACATGGATCTTCTTAATTGACTTTTTCCTCAGCTACGGAAGGGTCAAGAACGTTTTTGCCTGTGGCACGCTGAGAGCCACGGGAGATGCCATCTATCCCGTCATCGTGGGAGTCATCAGCCAATGGACAGTAGCCGTTGGCATAGCCTGGTGTCTCGGCATTCCTTGCGGCCTCGGCCTCATCGGCATGTGGTTAGCCTTCTGCATGGACGAGAACCTGCGAGGGGTGGTTCTCATGCGACGGTGGCACTCGCTCAAATGGCGCGGCAAGAGCTTCTCGCAGAAATGACAACCGACCATCATTTTCGGGTCTTCTCTTTCATAGCATGATATAAGATCTCGATTGTCAGGACTATTCT
This sequence comes from Bacteroidaceae bacterium, assembly GCA_036303125.1. Taxonomy (GTDB): domain Bacteria; phylum Bacteroidota; class Bacteroidia; order Bacteroidales; family Bacteroidaceae; genus Minthosoma. The sequence goes on along the minus strand of JAXJBE010000109.1, from coordinate 20,327 downwards.
TTAACAGGACGTACCGAGCATGCGTCCGTAGCGTAGAATGCTTCCCAGATATTCCAGGATTTTACACCCGTTAGATGATACACATGCTGGTCAAACAAAAGAGAGAAGCTCAACCATTTAGCAGAACTTCTCTCTTGTGGAGGTGCGTACCCGATTCGAACGGGTGTACACGGTTTTGCAGACCGTTGACTAAGCCTCTCATCCAACGCACCGTTGTTATTTTTCGTTTGCGAGTGCAAAGGTAGAGCTTTTCAGCGAACCGACCAAACAAATCTTGGTTTTTTTTCAAAAAAAGTAAAATTGAAACGATAATGCCGAGAAAAATACGTAATTTTGCGTTCAGCTAACGTGCTGGCAGCATATTCACAGCTATTTCTGAAACACCACTATAAAAAATTGGAAATGAAGAATAAATCGACGGAACGCGTTTCCGACAACAAACATACGATGGCGAGAGGTGACAAGACGGCAGAAGCATCATCGCATGCAGCCTTAGACAAGGTGAAGACTTTCATCAGGCAGAAAGGCATCATGAAAGAGGGATGCAAGGCGGTGGTGGGCCTGAGCGGAGGTCCTGACTCTGTGTGCCTCGCCTTGATGCTCCACCATCTGGGCTATGAGGTGGCAGGCATGCACTGCAACTTCCACCTTCGGGGCGAGGAAAGCATGAGAGACGAACGATTCGCGGAAACGCTGTGCAGACAGCTGGGCATAGAATACAGAAAGGTGGATTTCGATACTTTAAGCTACGCAAAGGAGAAGAAGGTAAGCGTGGAGATGGCAGCGAGGGAACTGAGATACGACGCTTTCCGGCAGATGAAAAAGGAGACGAGTGCGGATGTCATAGCTGTGGGTCATCATCAGGGCGACAACATGGAGACTATGGTGCTCAACATGGTGAGGGGCACGGGCATCAAGGGCCTCTGCGGCATGCAACCCGCCAATGACGACATCATACGCCCTCTCTTGTGCCTGCGCCGATGCGAGATTCTCGACTTCCTCGCCCACTGCGGACAGGACTATGTGACCGACCACACAAATCTGGAGGATGAATATGCCCGGAACAAGGTGAGGCTGAACATTGTGCCCACTATGGAACGCATCAACAAGGGGGCTGTGGCGAATATCGTGGAGACGATGGACAATCTGAACGAAGTACACAATATATATATATGGTGGATAGAGCAAGTGAGACATGACTGCTGCTCCACAACGCCTTCTGGAGACCTGCGCATTGACATCCGCCGTGTGCTCTCCCTCCCCTCTCCCATCTCTGCCCTCCACGAACTCTTAGCACCAGCCGGTCTCAACAAGGCTGAGCTCACCGCCCTGCTCGATGTTTGCCACCATGCCGTCATCCCATCAGAATCGGCCTCTGCCACTTCACTCTGCAGCGAGACGCGCACAGCATCGGGCAAGGTATTCGGAAAGAAAGGGCGGAGGGTGCTCGTGGACAGAGACTGCCTGCTGCTCGAAACGGACAGGTACGAACACCCCATAATACGCCAAACCATCCTCCCCATAGCTGAGGTTGAGATAAAGAAAGACCCATACCAAGCATATCTCGATGCAGACAAGCTGACAGGCGAACTGACCCTGCGCACTCCGCAACCTGGCGACACGTTTGCCCCCTTCGGCATGGACGGCAGGCGCAAGCTCCTCAGCGACTACATGACCGACCAAAAGATGAATCTCTTCGAGAAAGAAAGGCAGCTTCTGCTCATGGACGGTCAGGAAATAGCCTGGGTCGTAGGCAGAAGGGGAACGGAGAAATACAGGGTGGATAAGGACACGAAAAGGGTTGTGGTGATAACAATGAAATAAATGATTTACTGCGCAATAGCCTCAACTGCTTATAAGTTAAACATTCCCCTACCCACACCCAACAGAATCACAGCTTTTAAAACCATGTTTTCAAACCCATCAATCTATTTTTATGACAACTAAATTTACATCTACAGGCATTGCGTTCTGCCTTGCATTGGTATCATCGTGCATATCTAATCAGAGTCTCACAGATATTGTTGAAGTCACACAAAGCACAGAGACTTTGGACTTCGCATCTTTTACTGACAGCATACGTATCATCAAACCTTCGTCATCAAACCCCGAATCGATTATCAACAGAGCAGATAGAGTGCTGTCAATGAATGACCGCATATATATTGCAGACAGAGCTGCAAACAAGTTAATGTGCTTTGACCATGACGGGAATTTCATCTCTTCCACCAAATCAATAATAGGACATGGAAGGATGGAATATACAAGGCTAATGGATGCAACTGTCGACCCAAGCAACTCCACTGTGTACATTTTTTGCGATGCAACATATAAAATAATCAAATTAGATGCAGACCTGAACGCATTGGAATCATTCTCATTCAATGACCTGTTCTATGAAATCGCCATTGCAGGAGATTGTCTATATGCTATATGCAAGAATGAAAATTCATTTGAACTTCGACAATACAACACGAGAGACTTGAACGGCAAGTACAACACTATATTGAAGAATGCCGAAATCATACATGGAGTATTCAGCATCGGGAAGTCTATGAATAGCGATGGACGTTTCTGCCATGTCGCCCTGCCCTTCTCCAATAAGATATACAAGATTAGAGAAGACATCATAGAAAAGGAAACGACCATTGATTTCGGAACATTTTGGTTTGATTACGAGAGGAGCAAGAATTTAGGAATAGACAAATTCTTAGACACGAATACCGACAAAGCCTGGATTATAATGAACACTGTCGTTTCCGACTCTCTAACATTATTCAATACAAACAAGGCCGGCATTGCAAGTATCCATGCCAATGGACAAGCTTTTACCACCATAGATGTTATAAACAGTGGTTTTCCATTCTCTAGTTCATTGATTTATCCTCTTGGCGGCGTATACGGCACAGCTGTAACGGTTGCAGAAAATGTTCACATAACAAGATACAAAAAAATATGCAAGGAGAAAGGGATTGACCTGTCGGACGATAGCAACAAAACGAACAAGTGGATTAGGGACTATACTTCAACGGACAATCCCATACTGGTGATTGAATACTTAAAGGGACGTAGCGAATCAAATAAATGAGTTATTGCAGTCTCGTCAAATAGCTCTCCATACCCAACACTCTCAATGAGCCTGCCCACAACCCTAAATGAGCCTGCTCACAACCCCTCGGGAGCAAGCTCACAGCCCCTTGGGAGCAAGCTCATTGAGGGTGTTGGGCTTGCTGCTTTTTTATGTCGGATTTGCTGATCATAAATGATGTGTTTTCTGGTCATTCTAATAGACTTGACACCAGAGCAATCCATAAATGATTATAAATAAAATATTTCTGAAGGATTCCTGGACATTACTGGGGATTCCTGACTGCAAGCCTGTCCGCATGGCGGACAGGCAGACATGTGGTCGTGCAATGGGTTCGCAGGCGAAACGATTTTTGTTTGAGTCAGGAATTGCCAGGAATAAACAGGAATCTACATGAAATATCATGGTTGTTTCAACAAACAACCGAATGGAATTGCTACAAACGGCCGAACGAAATCACCACAAATGACCGAATAAAATCACTACAAATGACCGAAAAGCCATGAAAACCTTTGGCCAATTGGAATAAAAGCACTATCTTCGCATCCAAAACAAAACCTTAGTTACTCATGGCAAAGTATAAAAAACGAATAGCAGACAAACTTCTGGAACGTAAGGTTCTCGGAAAAGGAGCAGTCCTCATAGAAGGCCCGAAATGGTGTGGTAAGACCACCACGGCAAAACAACTGGCAAGAAGTGTGCTTGACCTTGGAGACACAGCAGTGCTGAAACAAAGCGCTCAAATGATAGAGATAAGCCCTAAGTCACTATTAGAAGGGACGACTCCTCGCCTGATAGACGAATGGCAGGCATTACCTCCTATTTGGGATTCCATCCGCAGCGAGGTGGACAAGCGCGGAGAACCGTCTCAGTTTATCCTCACAGGGTCATCCGTACTGCCTGACGCTAACGAAACAATCCATAGCGGCACAGGACGCTTTGCGCATATCACGATGCGCCCGATGAGTCTGTATGAATCAGGTGAATCTACTGGCACAATCAGTCTAAGGGATTTATTTGAGGACAAAACACCTGAAATACAACGATGCGAACTGAAGATAGACGACATCGCTTATCTCACCTGCCGGGGTGGATGGCCATGGGCTACATTGATACCTAAAGATGTGGCACTGGACCAGGCGTTTGATTATGTTGACTCTGTGATAAGGCAAGACATACAGCGTGTGGACAATGTTAAACGAAGTAAAGAACGAGCAAAGCTGCTTCTGCGCTCCTATGCAAGGAACATCTCGCAACAGGTTTCATATACCACCATCCGCAAAGATATGCTCGCCAACGATGCAAGTTCATTAAGCGAAGATACTGTAGCTGACTACATCAAAGCCCTGAAAAAACTGTTTGTGATAGAAGACCTTCCCGCATGGAACCCAAACCTGCGCAGCAAAACCGCAATCAGAACCAGCGACACGCGCCACTTTGTAGACCCCAGTATAGGGATTGCCGCATTAGGACTTGGTCCAAAGGATCTGATAAATGATTTAGATACATTCGGACTCTTCTTCGAGGACTTGGTTACACGAGACCTTCGTGTTTTTGCAGAAGCACTGGATGGACAACTCTATCATTACAGAGACGCAGACGGCCTTGAATGTGATACAGTCCTTCACCGTCGCAATGGCAATTACGCATTGATTGAGGTAAAGTTGGGCGGTGAAAAACTTATAAACGATGGTGCCTCCAGCATGATGGAGCTTGCCAGCAATATTGACGCAAGTAAAATGCCTCCGCCATCGTTCATGGCTGTTATTGTCGGTGTTGGGGAATATGCTTACAAAAGACAGGATGGAGTATATGTTATCCCTATAGGCTGCCTAAAGGACTAAAGGGATGCCCTGTAGTTCACCCCTACCCTATTCCCAACGTCATGGCCACAATGACTACACATATATAATTAAAGAATATGATGGTCATGAATGAATTCATGTCGCTCTTCAAGTAACCAGAGGGAGTGAACTGCTCTGAAACGTAGCGTTTGAGCCACATAGCATTGTGAATGCGCTGCATGATATTATAAAACAGGAGGCCAAGCAAGATGCCAACAGTCCAACCGACAAGCACATCACCTAAGAAATGAACACCAAGATACAAACGTGTGAAGGTCGTAGTCAAAGACCAAAGTATGAGAGTGACTGTGACCTTGGGACTGCAGAACAAGCATGACAGAAAGACGGCCATGCACATAGTGTTGCAAGCATGGCCAGAGAAAAAGCCAAAACGACCGCCACGATAGCCTCTTACCACATCAAGGAGATACATCAGCTGAGGGTCTTGCGTAGGTCTCCACCTGGCCACCATGGGCTTGACCAGCCCTGAGCAGATGCGGTCAGCCACGATGATGAGGAGAGCTATGGTGACATATATCAAGAGAGCCTCCTTCCATGAGTTGTTCTTGAAGATGATGACGAGGAGAGCCACTATGACTAATGACCACGAGAAGGTGTCCGTGACTGTGTACATCACATTGTCCCAAAACAGGTTGTCGCTTCCGTTGAGAGCCAACGTGAGCTGATGGTCAAGTTCTATGATGCTGTTCATATTTTCTCTGCTGTGCTAACTGGAATCCAACCTTGCTTTCCCTCTTCAAATTTCACCTCAATCCACTGTTCCATGCTTGAATCAAGAATCTCCACTTTTGCCCCCTCGTGTATGAGGAACAGGTCTGTGCTCCTGTCGCTCGGAGAACTCTTGACTGTAACTGACGGGGCTATGATGATGGCTGCATGGCTGTCAATCAAGCTGTCATGTTGAGTGGCTGCTGCAAAGTTGGCCACCACAACCACAACAAACAGTGCCATAGCGCCATAGAGACCGATTTTCCTCACAATGAGCGGGGAGAAGAACATGTACAGCCCCACTCCTATAAGCATAAAGATGAAGGAGAGCACACCAAGGAGTATCCATTTGTCTATGCTCATGAAATGTGTCAAGGCTCTCCACCATGTCACAAAGAACATCTCTGACGGTGGCACGACCTTGTCTATTGTCTTGCCACGCGCAAGAGCCAGATTGGCACGCACGTCTGTGTCACCCGGGTTGAGGAGGTAGGCACGCTCGTAGTTGAGGACAGCCAAAGGGATGTTGTCCAGTTTATAATAGCAGTTGCCAAGATTGTAATAGACCTCTGCCGCTGCGCCTTTCTGCTGGAGCAGCGACTCATAGACCTCTGCTGCCTGTTCGTATTGTTCCTTCTCGTAAAGTTTGTCGCCCTCTGCCTTGGTGGCTGCAAAGGAGACAGAGAATGTCCAAAGGAGCACTGTGAATGCAAGTATCTTCTTTATCATAGGTTGTCCTCCATTTTGCTGATAGCGTCTATAGAGCTATCGTATACATGTTCCATATTTGCTTCTTGGTCGCCCGGAGCATAGCGAGCAAACTCACACTCGTCGAGCACCTGCATGAACTGCTTTATGTATTCCTCAGGCACACCGCGCGATGCCAGCGACTGTTCGATATTTTCCTTGTTGAGCGACTCTTGAGTCATGTTGAATTTATCGCCCACATATCCCCAAAGGGCACGGAGCACCTCTTCATAGAATGATTCCCTCGCGTGGCTGTCAAGAAGTTTCTTGGCTTGCTTGAGTCGTCTCAAAGCGACTTTATTAGCCTTGCGACCACGCGACAGAGCCACGTTAGCATTGGCTTTCATGCGTTTGCGTCCAAAGGCGACAAGGAGGAGGAAGAGGAGGAGGGGGATGATATAAGCCATCCAATAGCGCCATGTGCCAAAAAAGACATCGTCTCTGCGATGGAAATCGACATCGCCCTTCTTGATGAAACGGATATCCTGGTTGAGCTGCTGGACATCTTGCTGCTGACCGCTGTAGTTGGACACATTCTGCCCTGAACCGCCTTTGCCTTTATTGACCTTAACGGTGTATGGGTCGGTGATCAGAGTCTTGTATGTACGGGAAGAGGTGTCGAAGTAGACGAAGGAGACGGGCGGTATCTCGTAGGTGCCGGCATGGCGAGGCACGGCAAGATACTCAAACGTCTTTGTTCCGGCCAAGCCCGTGCGTGAGATGGAGAAGTTGTCTGCAACCTTGGCGTCGTATGTCTCAAAGTCCTTGGGGAAGTTGACTGTAGGAGTGGAGATGAGTTTCATGTTGCCACTTCCCTTGAGAGTAAGCTTGAGCGTCACAGCCTCGTTTGCATCAACTTCAGTGCTGCTGATGTCGGAAGATAGAGTGAAAGAACCCACCGCACCGGAGAAATCGGCCGGTTTGTTAGACAGAGGAGACACATTGATGACGATAGACGGAGTTGTTATCTTCTTTTTTATCTCTGTATATCCGCTCGAACCATTGAAGAAGGCTTCGAAAGGATCGATGTTACGATTACGCGCCACGACCACTCCTTCATAAGTGATGGCAGGGATGGTCAGCTTGCCTGTCTTCTGCGGGAAAACGAGGTACTGGCTCCACACTACTGTGCGGTAGTTGCGACCATTGTACTGCTCTATGTCAAACTCCTTGGTGCGTGGCAGCGGTATCTCCTGTATCTGAAAACCATCAAGCGTGGGCAACTTGCCATCCATCTGCACCAGGTCGACAAGTGTGTAGATTTTGTATGTGACGAGGATGGCCTCCTGCTCATGCACATTTGTACGAGAGGCGGTGGCCGTCATGAAGAGGTCTTTGGACGAGATGTCTCGACTGTTTGCTGGGGAAGAGGTGGAAGGCACACGCTGCCTGCCTCCATTAGAGTTGGCGCCAGAGGCTGAACCTGGGGAGGCCCCAGATGGAGCGGAAGAGGCAGGCACAACCTTTATCTGCACAGGTTTAGACTTTACGCTCTTGCCGTCAACCTGCACTGAGGCACTGCCTATGGTATAGGTGCCAGGGGCAGACCCCATGAGCACAAATGAGTAGATGATGCTGCTGCTCTGTGAGGTGCGGCCGTTTATCATCTGGAAACTGCTCTGCGAAGATGTGGCTGGGCCATAAATGACATCTAAGCCCTTGAAGTCTGGTGCAGTAAAACCTGACACGTCCTGCGTGTTGACAGTAAACTGCACACGGAACTTGCCTCCGGCCTCTACTGTTGACGGAGCGGATACCTTGAACGTGACATTGTCGTCTGCCCAAGCCATGGCGACAATGCACAAAAAAGCAATTATTGTATGGAGTCGTTTCATTGATTATGGGAGCGTTCCTATATTATGTGGGTTCTATGAATGAAGTGTTCTTGTTTCTGAGACGAGGGGAAGGGAGAAGACAGAGGCAAATACGCCTTTGGTTCCTACCAGTCTTTTTCGAGGCTGCGGCGACGGTTGTTCGTGTTTTCCTTGAGCTTGCGCTGGACATTCTTCTCATCCTGCTGGGCAGAATTAAGAAGTTGCTCTGCTGCTTGATTGCTCATGTCATCCTTCTTCTCTTGCTTCTGCTGATTTTGTTGTTGCGGCTGCTGTTTGTCTTGTTGCTGCTGTTCCTGCTTCTGCTGGTCTTGTTGTTCCTGCTTCTGCTGGTCCTGCTTGTCATCCTTATCCTCATCGTTCTTTCCGTCGCCACCTCCACCATTGTTTTGGTTTTTCTTCAACTGATAGAGAGCCATGGCCAGATTGTAGCGTGTCTCATTATCGTCAGGATTGCAGCGGAGGGAACTTTTATAAAATTCTACAGCTCGCTGGAAGGCAGCGGCAGGATTGCCCTTGTTCATGCGCATCGCGCCGACTCCCTGAGCATACCATATATTGCCCATGTTGTGAAAGTTGGCGGCTCTGCGCTTAGGATCAGCCGTGCCGAGCGAGTCTGCTCGTTTATAGTTTTCAAATGCTGTAGAATCCTTCTGCTGCATGATATAAGCATTGCCAAGATTGTAATAAGCCTCAAAAGACGGAGACTTGTCGATAGATTTCAAGTACATCGTCTCGGCATGGCCGTATTGTCCCTCACGATAGGCTTTATTGCCCATGCGTATCAGGTCACGCGCACTCTGCGCCAAGGCTGCATTAGCGACCAACAACATTATTATGCCAAGAATTATCTTTCTCATATATTGTATCATTCACTTTTGGGATGTTTATTTATAGGGGTATTCTATGAATTAGTTTTTATGGGATGTGCTATAATTGGCTGGCAAAAATTGAGGTTGCCGAATCCGAAGTGAAAACGATGTCTCGCCGTATCTATTAGCTGAACAGCTTAATCTTACCCAACCAATGATTTTTTCTCTCCATTATACAAAGTTCCGCGACAAGGGCAAGCAGCACCAGCAAGGCCACAGCCACAAACTGTTCATCATAAGCTGAATACATAGAGGCTGAGATATCTGCCTTCTGCATCTTCTCAATCTCTTTGCCAAGAAGTGACTGTGCCATGTCGGTCTGGTCCACATGGATGTACATGCCTCCACCAGCCTTAGCTATCTCTTGACCAATCTGCTCATTGAGTTTGGTTGTCACGACGTTGCCTGCCAAGTCCTTCTTGAACTCACCTCCACCCATCGGTATGGGTCCGCCCTGAGCTGTGCCAACAGAGAGCACAAAAATCTGGATGCCTGCATCTCGCGCTTGTTTGGCAGCCTCAACCGCTCCAGGCTCGTTGTCCTCAGCATCTGTAATGAGGATGAGAGCCTTGCCCACCGCCGCCTTTTGCGAGAAGCCCGCTGCAGCTCTTGCAATGGCTTCTGCCATATTAGTACCTTGCATGGCGACTGTAGCTGGATTAAGCTGATCAAGAAACATCTTGGCTGAGACATAGTCGCTTGTCATGGGAAGAAGCGTGACGGCGCTTCCTGCAAAGGCCACAAGCCCCACCTTGTCTTGGTCAAACTGCTCCACCAGCTTGCTCACTATCATTTTCGACTTATCCAATCGATTGGGGCTGACATCAGCACAGAGCATCGAATTGGACACGTCAACAGCTATGGCCACCTCTATGCCCGAACGCTTGACCTCCTCATTGCGAGTGCCATACTGAGGCCGCGCCAGAACAAAGCAGAGCATGGCCAAAGCAAACATTAACAGGCCGAACTTAACATGACGGCGCAATGGAGAAACATCGGGCATGAGACTCTTCATCAGTTCAACATCACCAAACTGACGAATCTGCTTCTTCATCCTAAACTGAACAAAGAGATATATCGCTGTCAACACAGGGATGAGAGTGAGCAGGTAGATATATATGGGACATGCAAATCTAAACATATTTGAAGAGCATTCTTTAATTAGTTATCTTGTTTCAACAGTAGAATTGTATTTTATGAAAAAGCTGCATGCGCATGAATCACGGCAAGCGTTTCAGCACTACGGTGCGGAGCATGATTTCCAGCACGAGCACAAGCAACGCAACCAATGCGAACGGCGCAAAAAGCTCGTTGCTGCGACTATACTGCTTGACATTGAATTTTGTACGCTCCATCTGGTCTATATCTTTATATACAGCGTCCAGCTCCTCGTTTTTCTGGGCACGGAAATACCGTCCACCTGTCTTGGAGGAAATCTGAGTCATAGTGCTCTCGTCTATCTCCACTGGCATCATGGCCGTGCCTCCTGTTGGCAGGGGATAAGGCGCCATGCCGTTGCGACCAATACCAATAGTATATATGCGTATACCGTATTTGCGCGCAATCTCTGCTGCCGTGAGAGGCGAGATATTGCCGCTGTTGTTCACACCGTCTGTGAGCAGAATAATGATTTTAGACTTTGCCTCACTATCTTTCAAGCGCAGGATGGCATTCATTATGCCATCGCCTATGGCTGTACCATCGTCAATGATGCCGCGTGCCGCCATGTTGCAATCAGCACTGTTGTAAAGACTCATGAGCACAGCATGGTCAGTGGTAAGAGGGCACTGGGTGTAAGCCTCACCTGCAAACACGGCCAAGCCTATATTGTCGTTGGGACGTTTCTCTATAAACTTTTGCGCTATTCCCTTCAAGGCTTCTACACGGTTGGGCTTGAAGTCTTGAGCAAGCATAGAGGTAGACACGTCCACTGCAAGCATTATGTCTATGCCTTCAACATCAGTGTCGTTCCAGGAATGCTTGCTCTGAGGACGGGCCAGCACGCATACCACAAGCGAGAGCACTATAACCCTCAAGATGAAAGGTGCATGGAGCAGATAGAGCCTGAAACTTTTAGGGACTCTGGCATACTTCGTAGTATCAGGCACCTTGAGCGATGGCAGGCTCTGCTTATATTTCATCACGTACCATACGATATATGGAACGAGGCAGGCGAGCAAGAGAAAGAACAAAGGATTCTTAAATTCCATTGAAAGAGGTTTGTGGTTTGTTTGATGGTTGTTTTGATAGTAGCTATGGAAACTATAAACACTACAATGTAAGCATGTATACCCTGTACACAACGTATGCAATCACTCCGAGGAGAACCATGCTGGTGATGACAACGCTTGCTATCAGCACTCTCTTAGCCACTTTCGAGCGTTTCTCTTCAACGACGATAACTTCTGGCTGTGGCTTCTGTTCGGGTTCTTCGAGCTTGGTCTGGTTGATGTATTCGATGGCACTGACGAGGTTGCGGTCGTTTTCGTTGACCAGGGTGCTGTACTTGGCGAATTTGACGAGGTCGGCTGTCTGGAAGAGTTCGCGGAGCTCGGAGATAGCCTCCTCATCGTTAACTTCCTGCAGTTTCTGTATTATCTCATAAGATGTCATCTCAAGAGCATTAAAACCGTAACGCTCCTTGATGTACTGCCGAAGAGTATCGGTGAGCATGGTGTAGTACTCCTTTGAGTCTTCACTCTGCCATATCTTCTCTTCCTTGATATGTTCTATCTTCTCCATAGCCGCCTTATGAGGTGCAAGTTTCTTTTTATTGCGGATACGGCGAATGATTGGTTTGTTGTTCTTGAGTCGATATATGACATACGCAAGCAAAGCGATAATAACCAGCGAGATGAGTGAAAAGCCTATGACCACATTCCATTCGGCCCAATCGAAGGGCGGCGCCAGTTCCGCTTTGACAGGATATATGCTGTCGGTGTGGAGAGTATCAATGTCAAAGGTGACAACCTTGAGAGCCAGTTTCTTTGACTTGTATGCCTTATTGTCCACCTTAACTTCCATCTCCGGGACGAGGATGAGAGCAGAGTCGAAGGCTGTAAAATAATAACGGCGCGTGAGCATCATTCGCTTGTTCTCATCGATGACGCTGGTGTCAACCTTTTCCGCCATGACAAACTCCAGGCCAGGCACCACCTGCTGCAATGAATCCCACTGCGGGAGAATGACATCCTTGCCTCGGTCTGCACTGACTTCAAGGGTCATACCTATGCGCTGACCAATGAAGATAGCCGCAGAATCCAATTTGGCATCCACTGTCACCTGAGCTTTGGTGGTTGAGGGAAAGAGTGCAGCAACCACTACTGCAAAGATTGTATTGAGTATTATCTTATTTAGTTTAATCATAATGGCATCACATTGCATAATGACATATTGCTCCGTACATAGTCCGCATTCGTATTACGACCTTCTTCTGAAAAGATTCATCAGAGCACGCACATAATCTTCATCCGTCCTGATGGACGCGTTGTCCACATTCGACTTGGTGAAAGCCTCTTTGAGAGCCAACTGATGGTTAATCCACCACTCATGATGAGCCTTACGGACAGCGCGAGAAGAGGTGTCTATAAAGGCTGCTCGACCTGTCTCTGAATCAAGCATCTTCACGATGCCGACATCTGGCAGTTCGACCATACGACGGTCGTATATCTGAAGGGCCACAAGGTCGTGGCGGCGATTGGCCACAGTCAACTGGTTGGTGTAGTCACGATTGTCGAAGAAGTCGCTGAGAAGAAAAACAGTACAACGTTTCTTGATGGCATTGGTCATGAACTCCACAGCCTGTCCCACATCTGTGAGGTTGCTTTCTGGAGTGAAGCCAAGCAGTTCACGGATGATGAACAGGATGTGCTTGCGCCCTTTCTTTGGAGGGATGAACTTCTCTATTTTGTCAGAGAAGAAGATGACACCAATCTTGTCATTGTTCTGAATGGCAGAGAAAGCGAGCGTGGCAGCTATCTCCGTGAGCAACTGCCGCTTTGTCTGTGTGTGTGTGCCAAAATCTAACGAACCAGACACATCCACAAGAAGCATGACGGTCAGTTCACGCTCCTCTTCGAAGACCTTAATATACGGTTTGCCGAAGCGAGCTGTGACGTTCCAGTCAATGTCGCGCACATCATCACCATACTGGTACTCTCTCACTTCGCTGAAGGCCATACCCCTGCCCTTGAATGCAGAATGATATTCGCCTGCGAAGATATTGTTTGACAGTCCCTTGGTCTTTATCTCTATCTTTCTGACTTTCTGTATTAGCTCTTCTGTTTCCATCGAGGAGAAGTGTAAGTTTATCTGTATTGATGAGTGATTATCTGAGAGGGTGAAGCATTTAGGTGGAAGTGTTATGGCACTTCCACCTTATTGAGAATCTTACTGATAATTTCCTCTGCAGTAACATTGCTTGCTTCCGCTTCATAGGTGAGACCTATGCGGTGACGCATGACATCCTGCGCAACGGCTCGCACATCCTCTGGAATGACATAACCGCGGTGCTTGATGAAAGCGTATGAACGAGCAGCCAGAGCAAGATTGATGGAAGCACGTGGAGAACCGCCAAAGCCCACGAGCCCCTTGAGTTCTTTGAGATTATACTTCTCTGGATAACGGGTGGCGAAGACAATGTCTGCGATATATTGTTCTATTTTTTCATCAAGATACACCTCTCGCACCACATTGCGCGCTTCCTCTATCTCTGACGTGCTCATGATAGGACGGATGACTTGCTTTTCGCCTGATATATTCTGACGGATAATCTTCTTTTCCTCCTCAAGCTTTGGATAGTCAATGACTACCTTCAACATGAAACGGTCCACCTGCGCTTCAGGCAGTGGATACGTACCTTCCTGCTCAATAGGGTTCTGTGTGGCGAGCACAAGAAATGGCTTAGGGAGTTCGAATGTATTAGTGGAGATGGTCACTTGACGTTCCTGCATAGCCTCGAGGAGAGCAGACTGCACCTTGGCTGGAGCACGGTTTATCTCATCGGCCAAGATGAAATTGGCAAAGATAGGCCCCTTCTTTGACTTGAACTCACCATCCTTCTGGCTGTAAATCATCGTACCAAGGACATCGGCTGGGAGGAGATCGGGGGTGAACTGTATTCGGCTGAACTGGGCATCTATAAGCGATGCGAGAGTCTTGATTGCTTTTGTCTTGGCCAGACCAGGCACACCTTCAAGGAGCACATGACCATCGGAGAGCAACCCAAGGAGCAATGATTCAACAAGATGTTTCTGTCCAATGATAGCCTGATCCATACCAGCTATGATGTTTGTCACGAACGAGCTATGCCGTTCTATCCGCTCATTGAGCGCACGGATATCTACTGATTCTGCCATATATATATATTATAATGTATTATTTTATATTCTAAACGCTTTCTTTTGTTCGATTCTAAATAAGCACGAAAGCCAGCAATGCACGAGGACAAAACAAGCGAAAGTCCTGTTACTTATGCACTTTTGGACGATTCATCCTACATATTGAGCACAAAATTACAATATAAAAACGAGTTTCCGTCTTAAAGAATGTGAAAAGAACAAACAGGCACCGCTTTTTAAGAGTAATTAAAATATTCCCTTGCTGCCTAAAACGTTAAGCATACGTTTTATGGAAGTTTGATGACAGCCCCAACTGGCACATTGTCAGGATTGGGAAACACGTTAACTCGTATAATAGCCTTGACCGAGTCTTTGGTACCATAGAATCGGCGAGAAATGAGCGTAAGAGTTTCACCTCTCTTAATAACATACGTCTTAGGGCGAGAGGGAGCTAGATTGGCCTCGCTTTTAGCAGGCACAGATGCTGTAGAAACCGATACGGATTGAGCAAGAGCTTCTGTTCTCGCTCCTTGCTGTTTCTTTGAGACAGCACTATCAGCACTCTGCAGATTGGTCGCCTTCAAGGAATCTGCAAGACGCAAAGAGTCAGATGCGCCAGTCAATGAACCTATCTGACCTTTTGTTCTTACCCCTCCATTTATTTTCTTCTTTGCCGGCACGACTTCTACAACTTTCTCGACAGATTCTATTGATTTGAATGTGCCATAAAGGAAATAAAATATCACACCAACCAAAACGCAAACTGCAGCTGCATATCCCAAGACAGCCCAAATGCCCATTTTGCGTTTCTCATGCTTAGTCTCTTCATGACGTTTGCCAAGCACCCTCTCAAGAACCTCATCGCTAACATCGGAAGGCAATGGCACAGACGAAGATTGACTGGTGGCATCGTCCACCTTGCCGCCTGCCAATTTGTTGGCGGCATCGCTCGAAACTGTATCTCCTTGCATCATTTCACCTTCAGCGATATCCTTACTACCTGACTCTTCCTCCGCAACTTGACATGCCACATCGCTTGCCTCACTCGAACCTGTGCATTCCTGCATGCAACAAGACTCAGGCTTCTCATTGTTCTCAAGACGCATCAGCAAACGTTCTAATCTTTGCCTTTCGGCATTAGCCATGCGAGCCTCTTCTATTGCCGCTTCGGCCTTTGCCCGAGCTTCATCCACTTGCATCCGCACCTCATCAATACTTTCGGGAGTTGATATGAGCATATCTATACCAGAAAACACATCTTGCACCTGTTCTACAGGCATATCTATCTCGACATCGTTGACGCACGATACAAAGTCATCAGAGTCATCAGAAGATTCATCTGAAACAGGAATATCTGATAAAGGCTTGTTTTCACAAGTCTCTTCTGAGTGAGACTCATCAACAGGAATCTCACAAATAGAGGACTCGCCGTCAAAAGGTTTATCCGCAGAAGCTACGTCTCCATCTGATGAAAGCGATTCCATAGGCGGATTTTCTTTTTTCAAAAGTTCAAGCACTGTCTCGTCTGGCGAGAATGCTATTTTTTTGTATCCTGGTATTAAAATTCTCTGTCCATTAGTCACATTCACACTTTCTCGACTATCAACGGTCACGAGTTTGAAGATTCCAAACCCCTTTATCCCGACTTGTTCTTCTCCCTCAATAAAGGTCTCAGTCAACGTGTCAAAGAAAGCCTTAGCAAACAACTCGGCCTGTTTTCTCTGCACTCCGCTTCTGCGAGATATTAAATCTACTATATGTTGAAACGACAGTTTGTCACTCATATACTGGATATATTTATAATGGTTTATTTATAAAATGGGCGCAAATAGCCACTCTTTGAAGTGCTCCAAACAATAGTGACAAGCTGCCCCACAGTCCTTTCACAGGCACAGAGTCTACTCACAAGAATGCAACTGCATGTCCATCACTCATGCGGACCACACAAATGACACGCATCATTCATGCGCATTGAGCCTATCCTTGAAGGCTGCACTCATCTTATAACTTATCGTTGTCTTTGGTTGCACTTGAATATACGTTTTAGAAGAAGGATTGTAAATCCTCCTTCCACCCTTCTCCTTTAGCTCAAACGCACCTACCCCATGAATAGTGATGCTGCCGCCCGAAGCTAACTCGTCTATCATAGAATCGACAAGAACAGCAGAAAGCATCTCCACATCCTGAGCAGACAAACCTGTACGTTGTATTAGTTTATCTATAAATTCTCTGTTATTCACGTTATTAACATTTTAGGTTATTCTACCCAATTAGGTATTTAATACTATATCATATTCGTTTAGCAAGGTCTCTTAATTCCATAAAGCCAATCATGAACACCTACTAATTAAAGGTCGTCATTTCCTCTGTGGTATCATCTTACCACTCTGCCATAGAGATCAAAATCGTCGGAATCAACAATCTTGACATCATAGAAGCACCCCCTACGGAGACTGCCCTCTGCTTGAGGTATCAGCACTTCCGGGTCAACATCTGGGGAGTCAAACTCTGTACGGCCCACATAATACTCACCTTCCTTGCGGTCTATGATGACAGAGAGCACATGACCCACCTTCTGAGCCTGCACTTCTGCTGATATGCCTTGCTGGATGTCCATCAGCTCACTGAGCCTTTTCTGCTTGACTTCTGCTGGTACCACATCCTTAAAGTTCCGCTTAGCAGGAGTGCCTTCCTCTTCTGAATAGGCAAATGCCCCCATCCTCTCAAACTTAGCCCAGCGGACAAACTCTTTCAGTTCGCCAAACTCATCCTCACCCTCTCCAGGGAAACCAACCATAAGCGTTGTGCGCAAACAAATACCAGGCACTTCCTCACGTATCTTCTCTACCAAACGATAAGTCTCCTCCTTTGTGACATGGCGCTGCATATTGGCCAGAACAGAAGTGCTGACATGCTGAAGAGCAATGTCAAGATATTTGCAGACATTCTTCTTCTCCCTTATCACGCGCAACAGATCCCAAGGGAAGTTTGTCGGATAAGCATAATGGAGACGTATCCACTTCACTCCCTTCACCTCACTCATCTTCTCGACCAGTTGAGCAATCATTTGCTTGCCATAGATATCTATGCCATAGTATGTCAGTTCCTGAGCAATGACTTGAAACTCCTTGACTCCCTGTCCGACCAAATGCTCAACCTCCGCAACGATGTCCTCCATAGGACGGCTCTGATGCCTTCCCGTAATGATTGGTATCGCGCAGTAGGCGCAATGGCGATCACATCCTTCTGATATCTTGAGATAAGCATAATGCTTTGGGGTTGTCAGACGTCTCTCAGCCTGATGTTCCTCACTGTAAGTTTTACCAAGATCCGCAAGGAGATTTGTCCAGTCAAACTTGCCATAGAACTTATCCACCTGCGGTATCTCATGCCCCAGCTCCTTCATAAAACGCTGAGAGAGACACCCCATGACGTAGACCGCCTTGATGCGCCCCTCCTCCTTTGCCTGGCAGAGTTCAAGTATCATGTTGATGCTCTCTTCCTGTGCATCCGCAATGAATCCACAAGTATTAACCACGACAATCTCCCCTTGGGGATTATCGCTGTCGTGAGTCACCGTATATCCATTAAGTTCCAGTTGTCTTATCAGCCTCTCCGAATCCACAAGATTCTTCGAGCATCCAAGCGTTATTATGTCTATTGTATTCTTTCTCATCTAAGTGTCAATTCAACCATATCAACATATCCATTCAAAGCAGCTCTTAAGTAGGTATTCAAAATAGAACGAAGAAGATATTATAAAGTTAATTATGAACACCTACTTATCTATATTTTCTTTCAGTGCAGCGCAATCAATATGTTATAACAAAGCAATTCTATCACAAACTCTCAAAGAGGCATCCCATCATCCCATATACTCGCTTATCCAAACAGACTCTCCACAAAAGCCTTGCGGTTGAACGGCTGAAGGTCTTCCAAGCCTTCTCCGAGACCTATGTATCTTACAGGCACCTTGAGTTCGTTGCTGATGCCAATGACCACACCTCCTTTGGCCGTACCATCCAGTTTTGTGATGGCCATAGAGGTAACCTCTGTTGCCTTGGTGAATTGCTTTGCCTGCTCGAAGGCATTCTGCCCTGTTGAGCCGTCAAGAACGAGCATGACATCGTCAGCCTCATATCCAGCGGCTTTCTTCACAGCACCCTTTATCTTGGTAAGTTCATTCATCAGACCTATCTTGTTGTGCAAACGGCCAGCCGTATCGATGATGACAACATCAGCGCCATTAGCCTTGGCAGAACTTACAGAGTCAAAAGCCACACTCGCTGGGTCACTGCCCATCTGCTGCTTAACCACAGGCACTCCCACTCTCTCCCCCCAGATACAAATCTGCTCTACTGCGGCAGCACGGAAGGTGTCGGCGGCCCCAAGGTAGACCTTTAGTCCTGCCTGCTTGAACTGATAGGCCAACTTGCCAATGGTAGTCGTCTTGCCTACACCGTTCACTCCCACAACAAGGATGACATAAGGTTTATGTTCTGACTGAGGGATATTAAAACCCTCCGTGTCTCCGCTGTTATTCTCCGTCAACAGAGCAGCTATTTCCTCTCGTAGTATCCTGTTCAGCTCGTCTGTACCGACATATTTATCTCTTGCCACGCGTTCTTCTATACGATGAATTATCTCAAGCGTTGTATCCACACCGACATCGCTGGTGATAAGAACCTCCTCCAGATTGTCGAGCACTTCCTCGTCCACTTTTGACTTACCTGCCACAGCCCTTGCAATCTTGCCAAACACACTTTCCTTTGTCTTAGCCAGTCCATTGTCCAGTGTTTCCTTCTTTTTCTTAGTAAACAAATCAAAGAATCCCATAATGCTTATAGTACTTTAACGCGTTAATATTCTGCTCTTAATGCATAATTACGATACAAAGTTACAGATTCTCAACGAAAAGAACAAAAAAACCTCTCCAAAACTAATGGAGAGGCTATTCTTTATGCTATAAGAGCCTTGTATTGCCCTATTGTCATTGCTTTACACTCTAATGAGTAATTGTAAAATCAGTTAGTTCTTGAAGAAGCTCTTTGCGTCCTCTGCAGGAACCATTCTCTCATCAAACATGTAGGCACCAGTCTTTGGAGACTTAACCATCTTAATAACCTTTGTATAAGAACGTCCGTCCTTATTCTTCAGAGTTGCGACTACTTTCTTTGCCATGGTGTATTAATTATTTAATCTCCTTGTGAATTGTCATTCTCTTAAGGATTGGGTTATACTTCTTGAGCTCCAAACGGTCTGGAGTATTCTTGCGGTTCTTTGTTGTGATGTATCTTGATGTACCTGGAAGACCGCTATTCTTCATTTCTGTGCATTCGAGGATGACCTGAACACGATTACCTTTAGCTTTCTTTGCCATTGTTGTTGTTCTCCTTAGTTAAAATAATTAGCCAATAACCTGGATATCCTCCCATCTGCAGTTGCCCTTTGCGACAGCCTGCTTGAGAGCTGCATCAAGACCGATGCGGTTGATGATTCGCAGACCTGCGGCACTCACCTTGAGAGAGATCCAGCAGTCCTCCTCTACATAGTAGAATTTCTTTGTGAACAAGTTGACATTGAACTGTCTTTTTGTTCTGCGCAGTGAGTGAGACACATTATTTCCCACCATTGCCTTTTTACCTGTAATCTGACAAATTTTTGACATTTTCTTGTTATTCGTTTTGTAATTTTCAATATTTATTTACTTGGAGAAGTACAGGCTTTCACGTTCCTGCAGGCCCGCAATGCCCGCGTTGCGAAATTGGAACCGCTACATCCTTTTAATTTTGAAAATTAGGGGGTGTTCTTATTATTCATTTAGTGATTCGGTTGGGATTCGAACCCAAGACCCACAGCTTAGAAGGCTGTTGCTC
>JAXJBE010000108.1:0-1964 GCA_036303125.1 Bacteroidaceae bacterium | reverse complement strand
GAATACTCCCTTGCCTCCGGCTCCAGTCTTTGTGCGTGGCTGCTTCTGAAGTTGCTTGAAAATAGTTTCAACTGCCTTCTGTGTGCCTGCTGTCTTTGCATCTGGGAAGAGGCGATTCATGCGGAGAATGAAGCGTCCTGTGCGTACATTGTCAAGGTTATAATCCTCAAGTTTGTAGCCAGTAACATTGCCTTCTGCATCAATCATCTTTGCAGGATACTTCTTCAGATACTCTGCTATCGCTGGATTCTGATATGCAAGCCATGTGTCGAGCATACCTTCCATCTCTATTCCCATCACGTATGACCACTTACCATGAGGACGCTTCTTCTTGTCTGTGAAGTCAAGGTAATATGGTTCTGGCACTCTCTGCATCTCGCTCCATGTCATCCACTCAGAATAACGCTTGAAAGGAGCCTCAGAAAGGATGGTCTTACCATTGATTACGAGATTGTCAAAACGAATGTTGTGGCTCTTTCCTGTGCGACGAACTGGCTGGTCCTGCACTCCATTGAAGGTACAGTTCTTGATATGTATATCGTGGATATTGCTTTCCTCATCCAGTCCGTTGAGCAGAACGCCGTACTTAGACTTCTCACAGGTGACATTCTCCATGTAGATATTGCGCACTGTAGGTACGAAACCACGCTTTGCCTGCTCTTTTGGCTCGTAAACGAGGTTGACACGAAGAACAGCTTCACGACACTGACCTACGGTAACATTGCGCATATAGATGCCGTCAGTCACTCCACCACGACAGGTGTTGGTCTTGATACGAAGCACACGATCGAGATTTGGCGAGTCCATCTTGCAGTTTTCTGCAAATACATTCTGCACACCTGCACTGATTTCAGAACCGACTACCACACCTCCGTGACCGTCAGCCATAGTACATCCACGCACAATGATATTGCGAGAAGGAGCTGGAGTGCGGCGACCATCTGCATTTCTGCCTGACTTGATGGCGATACAGTCATCTCCTGTGTCAAAGAGACAATCCTCAATGAGTACGTTTTCACAAGATTCTGGGTCACAACCGTCACCGTTTGGACCGTCATTTACTATCTTACAGCGGCGCACTGTGATGTTCTTGCTCAATGTAGGATGTATTACCCAGAATGGAGAACGAAGCAATGTGACGCCTTCGATAAGGATATTCTCACACTGATAGAAATTGATCAACTGTGGACGCATACCACATTTAGGACCAAAGACGCGCTCTTCTGTTGGCACGCCATTGTCTGACATCCAGAGAAGGGTATTGCGGTTTGTCTTGACATTTCCCTTATCATCGACCTGCTTGTACTGCTGGTTCTTGCCCATGTAAGGCATTGACTGGCTCTGATCGGTCTTTCCTGCCACAAAACCATACTTTGTAGCTCCACACCAAGGCCACCATGTCTCACGGCTTCCGTTGCCATCGATGGTGCCTTCGCCTGTGATTGCAATGTTCTTTGCCTGATAAGCATAGACACATGGTGAGTAATTCATGATGTCAAGTCCCTCCCAACGGGTCTTGACCAGTGGATAAAGCGATGGATCAAAAGCGAAAAGGATGGTAGCACCCTTCTCTACCACAAGATTGACATTGCTCTGCATACGGATGGCACCTGTGTTCCAGGTTCCTGCAGGTACGACAACCTTACCGCCACCTGCCTTTGAACAGGCGAGGATAGCCTTGTTGATAGCAGTCTGATTTGCCTTTGCCTTGCCATTTGGCTTAGCTCCATACTTGGTGATGACGAAAGTCTTCTCTGGGAATGAAGGCGCTACGATACTTGCCTCAATGGCTTTGTACTTAGCTTCATCCCATCCCTGAGCCATTACGGCAAGAGGGAGCATGAGCAAAGACAGAAGAAAGAATGAGAGTCTCTTCATAATTTTGTTCTGTAATTGTTAGTTGGTGTTAGTTAATTATTGTAGTTTCTATTTTGTTTTCCCATAGTTTTGACATTTCTTTGCCT
>JAXJBE010000107.1:0-1711 GCA_036303125.1 Bacteroidaceae bacterium | reverse complement strand
CTGATGGAGAGTAGTCCTTACCAGCCTGTGCTACGGCAGCGCCATACTCAGAAATCTTCTGGATGAGGGCAATCTCCTTCTCTACGAGCGGCATACCTGCAGGGAGAGAAGCAGGAATGGAAATGCCCTGAGCCTCAGCCTTGCGGAGGATGGAGCGAATACGAGCGTAGGTGTACTGGATAAACGGACCTGTGTTGCCGTTGAAGTCGATAGACTCCTCTGGATTGAAGAGCATATTCTTGCGTGCATCCACCTTGAGGATGAAGTATTTGAGGGCTCCGAGACCTACGATGCGTGAAATCTCCTGACGCTCTTCCTCGCTCATATCGTGGAACTTACCCAACTCATCGCTTGTCTTACGCGCGTCAGCTATCATGCTTGCTATGAGTTCGTCGGCATCCACTACGGTGCCTTCGCGTGACTTCATCTTTCCGTTAGGCAGTTCTACCATGCCATAAGAGAAGTGTACGAGGTCTTTTCCCCACTTAAAGCCGAGCTTGTCGAGGAGAATAGAGAGCACCTGGAAGTGGTAATTCTGCTCATTACCAACGACATATATCATCTGATCGATAGGGAAATCCTGGAAACGGAGCTTTGCAGTGCCGATATCCTGAGTCATATAGACAGATGTGCCATCGGAACGGAGAAGCAGTTTCTCGTCAAGACCTTCCTTGGTGAGGTCAGCCCATACGGAGTTGTCGGGACGACGATAGAAGAATCCCTTTGCGAGGCCTTCCTCTACCTTTTCCTTACCTTCGAGATAAGTATTTGATTCGTAGTATATCTTGTCGAAGCTAACGCCGAGCGCCTTGTAAGTCTCGTCGAAACCAGCATATACCCACTCATTCATCTTAGCCCAGAGAGCGCGTACTTCAGGGTCGTTGTTCTCCCATTTCACGAGCATATCGTGAGCCTCCTTGATGAGAGGAGCCTCCTGCTTAGCCTTTTCCTTAGCGGCATCTTCCGCCATTCCTTCAGCCATATACTGCTTCTGGAGCTCGTCGCACTGTGCTTTGTAGTGCTTGTCGAATGCCACATAGTAGTCGCCGATGAGGTGGTCGCCCTTCTTTCCAGAAGATTCTGGAGTCTCACCGTTGCCATATTTGAGCCATGCGAGCATAGACTTACAGATGTGAATGCCACGGTCGTTGACGATATTGGTCTTCACCACCTTATTGCCGTTAGCCTCCATAATCTTCGCGAGCGACCATCCGAGGAGGTTATTGCGCACGTGTCCGAGGTGGAGCGGCTTGTTGGTGTTAGGTGATGAGTACTCTATCATCACGAGTTTGGAGTCCTCAGTAGCCTTCTTCTCTCCGTAGTGTGGGTCTGCGTCGATGTCATTGAGGAGTGCAATCCATGCTTCCTTGGCAATGACGAGATTGAGAAATCCCTTGACCACGTTGTAGGCAGCCACTTCAGTGCAGTTGCTTACGAGGTATTCACCAATTTCCTTTGCTACGTCTTCCGGCTTTTTCTTAGCCATTTTGACGAATGGGAAGACCACGAGAGTGAGGTTACCCTCAAACTCTGCTCTTGTCTTCTGCAGCTGTGCCATCTTCTCAGGCACTTCCTGACCGTAGAGTTCCTTGACGGCTTTCAGTACTGCTTGCTGTATTTTCTGTTCTATTATCATCTTTCTTATGAAATGAGTCCACTTGAAAAAGTCCCGAATCATATTTTTTTGCTTTGTAACTTATTGACAGTCAAT
>JAXJBE010000106.1:0-2266 GCA_036303125.1 Bacteroidaceae bacterium | reverse complement strand
GACCACGACCGCCAGATTGGCCAGACTGGCACGACAGTGCGCCCAAAGGTCTACATTGCCTGCGGCATATCTGGCGCCATCCAGCACGTGGCAGGCATGAAAGACTCTGGCATCATCATCTCCATCAATTCTGACCCACAGGCTCCTATCAACCAGATTGCTGACTATATCATCAACGGCACTGTGGAAGAGGTTGTGCCAAAGCTCATCAAGTATTACAAGAAGAACTCTAAATAATAGC
This sequence comes from Bacteroidaceae bacterium, assembly GCA_036303125.1. GTDB lineage: Bacteria > Bacteroidota > Bacteroidia > Bacteroidales > Bacteroidaceae > Minthosoma. The sequence continues at coordinate 2,025 of JAXJBE010000106.1, read as the reverse complement.
AAAGAAATATATGGCTAATTCATATACAGACGTTCCTGAAATAAAATTTCACATGGAACACCCTTTGATGAAACGCATCGTTGAATTGAAGGAAAGAAACTTCGCTGACTACGGCCAGTACGACTACGCACCAAAGGACTACGAGGATGCGCAGGAGAACTACAACAGCCTCCTCGAAATCACAGGTGACATCAATGCCAACATCATCGGCCCTAACTCTGAGGATGTTGACGCAGAGGGTCCTCACTGTGAGAATGGCCGTGTGCGCTATGCGAGCAAGACATACGAGAACCTTGACGCTACCATCAAGGCTGGTCTCTGCGGCATGACCATGCCACGCCGCTACGGAGGTCTCAACCTCCCTAACGTCGTCTACACTGCCGCCAACGAGATGATAGCTGAGGGCGATGCCGGTTTTGAAAACATTTGGTCACTCCAAGACTGCATCGAGACTCTCTATGAGTTTGGCGATGAAGACCAGAGAAAGAGATACATTCCACGTGTATGCGCAGGCGAGACCATGTCAATGGACCTCACTGAACCAGACGCAGGCTCAGACCTCCAATCTGTAATGCTCAAGGCCACATACAGCGAGGAGGACAAGTGCTGGTATCTCAACGGAGTGAAGCGCTTCATCACTAATGGCGACGCCGACATCCATCTCGTCCTCGCACGTTCCGTAGAGGGCACTCGCGATGGCCGCGGTCTCTCCATGTTCATCTATGACAAGCGCAATGGCGGCGTTGACGTGCGCCGCATCGAGAACAAACTCGGAATCCACGGCAGCCCGACATGCGAGCTTGTGTACAAAAACGCAAAGGCAGAGCTTTGCGGACAAGAGAAGCTCGGACTCATCAAGTATGTCATGGGACTCATGAACGGCGCCCGTCTCGGCATCGCCTCACAGTCTGTAGGCGCAGAACAGGCAGCATACGAGGAAGCCATCAACTACGCTCGCGACCGCAAGCAGTTTGGAAAGGAGATTATCCACTTCCCTGCAGTCTACGACATGATATCCCGCATCAAGGCAAAGCTTGACGCAGGCCGGTCACTTCTCTACATGACAGCTCGATACGTAGATATCTACAAGATTCTCGATGACATCTCAAAGGAGCGCAAGCTCACTCCAGAGGAGCGTGCTGAATACAAGAAATACAGCAAGATGGCCGATGCCTTCACTCCACTGGCTAAGGGAATGAACTCAGAATTCGCCAATGAGTCAGCCTACGACTCAATCCAAGTGCACGGAGGTTCAGGCTTCATGCTTGAATACAAGTGTCAGCGTGTATACCGCGACGCACGCATCATGTCTATCTACGAGGGCACAACACAGCTCCAGACAGTGGCAGCTATCCGCTACATCACCTCAGGATTCTATGCTAACGTCATCCAGGAGTACGAACAGAAGCCTGTAGCAGCAGAGTATGAGTCATACGCTGTTCGCATCAAGGATATGGCTGACAAGCTCGCATTCTGCACCAACAAGGCAAAGGAAGCCAACAATCAGGACTTCCTCGACCTCTGCGCACGCAAGCTCTACGAGATGACCGCATACACTATCATGTGCCACCTGCTCCTTCAGGACACTCAGCGCGCTCCAGAACTCTTCAGCAAGTCGCTCGTTGTCTTCATGAACTACGCAGAGAGCGAAGTGGCAAAGCATTTCAACTACATCCACAAGCTCGATGTAGACCAGTTGGCAAGCTACGTGCAGGAATAATCCTATACATTATATATAATAAGAAAGGCTTGGCATCACATTGGTGCCAAGCCTTTTTATTTTCACTATAATCGAACAAAGAAGCAAACCCATTTCAATGGACAAGGGGGCAGCGGATATTTTCGGGTGGTGCGGCTTGGATAACCAAGTGCATCCCGGATGGCCAGCCCTGGAAGGGCTATTTACAGGGTAGGGTCTCTGACCCTACCTTTTGGTTGCATGTAACGAGCAGGGTATCAAACCCTGGAAGGGTTATTTACGTGGAGGGTCACACCCCTCCACAAATATAACACGCATGTGAACAG
>JAXJBE010000105.1:0-3940 GCA_036303125.1 Bacteroidaceae bacterium | reverse complement strand
TTAATGCAAAAATCAAAGCTTTCAGAGCATCACTAAGGGGCATCGTTGATGAAAAGTTCTTTCTGTATCGACTTGCAAAGATTTATGCTTATCCCCACTAAATTTCCACTGAGCCCTAATGACCGATTGGGGTTAAAGGAAGGATACTATAGAAATCCCCCGACCTGTCCCAGAATGGACAGAATCGGGGGATTTTATTATAGGCAGGTATCAGGTTATGTAAACACAAAAGGATGTAGCTACCTGCCTTGTTTTCTTATCAGCCGAGCAGAGGTTATGGCACTACCACCTTGACTGTCTTCTCTCCGGCCTTCACGATATACACGCCGGGAGCAAGGCTGACGGCATGACGACCAGCCGGAACAGTTGCCACTGTCTTGCCCTGCATGTCGTATACATCAGCTGAGTCATAGTCTGTAGACAATGAGATGCTACCGTGGGCCACTCTGATATCAAGGGCGTTGCTGCCGGTTGAGACACTGCCTACTGCGGTTTCTATGCCATTCACATACACCCGTTCTGAAGTTTCAGATACATAGTTAGTGTAATCCTTGGTCCTCATCGCCGTAACATCATAGGCATAAGTATACTGCGGGTCGAGATCCGTCACGTTGAAACCGCTTCCTTTCGGATACATCACCGAATATGGAGCTATGAGAGTCTCGCCCTTGCGCACATTCTGGCGGATGGTTACCTCATCGATGAAGAAAGGCTGGCCATACATGCTCATGAATGCCAGGATGACGTTCTCACGCAGGTTCTTGTTGTCGGTAGCGTCGAAGTGGATTGTGGCAGATGTCATTCCCGTGCCATTCAGCGTGAGCGGCATGATGCGATGGTCGGTGGCTACATTGTCGGTGTAGTTTTTCAGGAGCATCACGAAGAGAGTGTCGCTGGCAAACGTGTTGTATGCCTTCACGTCTACATCAAACGCTCCGCCGTCGCAGGTGAGGTCGAGGTGCGGCGATGTAACGAGTCCTGCCAGACCCATCCACACGTTGGTCTGCTGTGCTCCTGCCATTCCATCAGCCAGATAAGGCAGCTGCAGGAGCCATTCCGTCGTTGTGTATCCGTTTTCAGCCAGATTGAACACATATGTGTATGGGTTATAAGGATTGTCTATGGTGCCTTGGTCAATCTTGTTGAAGTTCTCGCTCAGCACCACCACATTCTGCATATCCTCTTTGGGCTGCAGCACCTTCATGATGTTGAGCTTGTATCTGTCGGCATTGTTCAGCTCAGTCCAGTTTGCCGTGAACGAGGTTTCGGTGACATTCGTTGCCTCCTTTGCCTCCACCTTCACTCCGAGAATGCCGTCGACCCACATGTCTGGCGATGGCTTCGACACCACACTTCCGTTCTTGGCTCTCACATTGTAGAAATATTCATAGTTGGGGTCGATGTCCATGGTGTAGCAGGTGTCGGTCAGTTCCTTGTCGAGCTGGGTCACCGGCACTCGCTGTGTGGCATAGTCTATCTTCACGTCGTCGATGGCGAAGTCAACGGAGTTTTTCTGTATGAAGAAGAACTTCACCCTTGTCATTCCTTCTCCTATCTGTTCTGATGTGAACGAGTATTGTCCGCCTTCGGCCTGCATATAGTAGTTTGGCATATTGGCGATAGGTATCCATCCGTCTTTCTCGTTGTATACGGCTACCTGCACCAATGAGTAGGTATAGTCGGTTTCATTCTCCATATTACTCGGTTTCACCCAGAACGAGAGTGATGTTATCGGGGCCGGTGTCTCGGGCGAAATGATTTCGTCGCCTACGGCATCCAGACAGAGCGACAATGGGGCCGAACTGTAGTTGCCCTCGGATGTGTATACATCCTGTGAGCCTTGTGCCGACAGATTGATAGTCCATCCCTCCGGATAGTTGGGGTTGTCCTGGTTTATGGTCTTGCCGTCGGCGTTGATGTTGATACCGTCGAAATTCTCCGACAGAGAGCCTGGCTCCACACTGTGTTCCGGCATCTCCTTGCGGTATACGTTGAGGAGATACGAACTCGCCGTCGTAGTGGGGCTCCAGCGGGCTGTAAACGAGGTGGAAGAGTTGTTTACAGGCTGCAGCACCTGTGGCGCCGGTATCTTGTTGGCCTTGCGCGTCACCACGATATCGTCGAGCAGGAGGTCTACCTCCTCGGCAGAAAACTGAAATATATTGTTGGGATTGAATGTGGCCTGGTCGGTGGCGAAGGTGAATTCCTGCCACTGGTCGGAAATGTCAAAATCACGGTCGTCAACGGGACCTTCGTTGTTGTCGCACAGTGCCACACGGATGACGCCCTCGTCGCCGGCTTTCAGACATCTGGCGCGGAACTTCAGCACTACGTCTCCGCTGAGTTCCATCTCCGGTGTGCTTATGAATCCTCCTGCAAGACCACCGTATTCAGACTCATACATGCGTAGCGCACATGCCTGTCCTGCCTGGTATACCTCATTGCCGGTCCAGCCCTTCGTTCCCATGAGGTCTGCCGGCAGCACATAGTTCACGCTGCCTCCTCCGAGCATCTTGGTGTCGGGTTCGGCGTTGGTACCTGCTGTCCATTTGTCAAAATGCTGGTCTACAACTGTCTTGGTGGGAATCTCGTCGTCTGCACGGTTTGGCAGACTGTGGCATTCTGATGTTCTCGGCATTGCTTTCATTGCCGCTCGGGCAAACTTGCCCATCTGTGTTTTCTGGGCGTAGGATACTGACGGCAGAAGCATTAGAGAACACAACGTTGCCGAAATGATCATGTGGATATTCCTCATAGATGACATGTTTTTTAAAAGGCAGCACTGCAAATAAATATGTCTTAAAACCCTAATTAGCATAGAAGCATCAGCCTGCCACAATGCTGCCACAAAGCAGGCGACATTTCCAAAACCGCGTCAAAAATAGTAAAATTATTCCATCTAGCAAATTATTATAGACAAATTCTTCCTTTATGTCATCAAAATACCAACTTTTGCAAAATAGAGGTTTCAGATGCGACTTTAACCCAAATCGGTCGTTAGGGCTTGCTTGGATTTTGCTCTTTTATAAGGCGTCATTTGTCTGCCTTTAATTCTCATTACACTGAACAGTCCGGAGTATTCTCCTTCTGATACTTTGTCTTGCAGAGTGAGAGCTCGCGACATCAACCGGACCACATCCTTCAATTCGTCATAGTGGTCGAGGCGTCGTTGGTCTATGGCATAGCCTCTGATGAGGTACTGATTCAATATGCTGTTAGCCCATTTTCTGAAAGCAATACCATTCCGGCTTTTCACTCTATAGCCCACAGAAATAATCATATCAAGATTATAGTAATCTATTTTCTGCATTTGGATATAACCCTCTTTTCTGCCATATTTCTTGGGTGTCGCAAATTTTGCGACTACCGGCTCTCCTTCTAGTTCCTCCCTCAATGCATTATTGATATGCTTTGCTATTGTCTTATAGTCTCTGCCATAAAGTTGAGCGATTTGCTCTCTATTAAGCCACACAGTTTCCTTTTCCAACTTTACTTCAAGTTGGGTGTTGCCATCATCAGTCGTATATATAACGATAGACGAGCCATTATTTGCAACAATTTTATTCTCTGTCATATTCATCCTTGCTCCTTATATTGATTCCACATTTCGAGCCATGTACATATCACGTCATTACATACATAACTTCTTAACCGCAAAGTTATTGCTTTTGTGTTTCTTTTTAGTTCACACCTGCCTCTTCTCTTGCAAAAGAAACTTTTTGGGGGGACGAATTCCAAATGTAACCTGTTGGCGGAATTTATTTAGTGCATACTTAATTCTGCCAATGGGCTTGTCGTAAATGAAGTTTACGTATTGCAGAATGGTAAGTGCACTAATTTTGCCAATGATTCTGGCAAACAAGCCATTCGTTATTTTTGCATAGTTCCTGATGACCAGGAACTGGTCTGTAAGTTGTGAGAATATTGTCTCAATCCTCTT
>JAXJBE010000104.1:0-12174 GCA_036303125.1 Bacteroidaceae bacterium | reverse complement strand
ATGGCACTTCGGGCCAAAGGACCTTGTGCTGAATAACCCTTTCAGGGTTAGATACATGGCACGCTGAGACTGGACAAAAAGACAGGGTCAGAGACCATGCCCTGTAAATAGCCCTTTCTTGCCATCCGGGATGCACTTGGTTATCCAAGCCGCACCAACCGAAAAAATCCGCTGACCCGTTTTCGTTTACCTGCCCTTGAACCGTACTTATACGTCTTCATGTATACGGCTCTCCATCTGTAACAACGTATGTATAATAGTCTTCCTATTTTGTTTTCTTAAATCGTCCGCTGAGCCACGGCACTTTCTCTACGTGAGGCACGAGGAGAAAGCAGATGGAGAAGATGATGATGAGCAGTATGATGTAGTCATCCCATTTTCCGCGTATGCTGTGTACATTGGCCGAACGTATCATCTTGTAGAGCACAAGCATGGGATAGTGGGAGATGAAGAAGACCATGGAATGCTCGCCTATGTAGTTGATGACGGGAATGCGTGGCATATTGACGCTAAGCAGTATGCCAGAGAGACCGCACAGGACAAGGGTTATGGAGAGGATGGTGACATAAGGGTTGCCTGTCCAAAGGTTGTCTGACATGGTATAGCTGCCATGATATATGCCGTTGACAATTATGAAGGCAGAGAGGAGAATGCCTGAGACGCCGAGGGTTATCTCACTTCCCATCTTCTCAATGATGAAGTGCCACACGCGGCCAAGATAGAATAGGTAGATGCCGATGAAGACATTGTTGAGACCGAAGAGGAGCGGATTGTCATGGGTGTAGAGCCAATAGCTGAGGAGGGGCAGAGGAAGGATGAACCAGTGAATCTTGAAATTGTAAGTGCGCCCTCTCGACTTTATCTTGAAGAGTGGAGGCACCTTGGAGATGAGATGGGCCACCACGTATGCCATGAAGAATGAGATAAGAAACCAGCAGGGTATATTGCCAAAGAACTGGCTGGTGCGCCACGCATGAGATGCCACGGTCTGTCTGACAATGGTGTTGCGGGGGTCGAGGATGAAGATGACGAAGAAGAAGTAGATGGCGTTGCCGATGATGCCCCATGAGGCGTAGGGTATGAGGAGTCGCCTGGCCTTGTCGAGGATGAAGTCACGGGTGTTGCCCGAAACGGTCTTGTTGAAATAGCCTGCCTTGAAGAAGAAAAACGACATGAAGAAGTATGTCCAGGACATGACGGATGTCCACCAGCTCTCTGTGCCGAAGCCGCAGGCATTGGTGACATGGAGCATGATCATGCGGATGATGCAGATGCCGCACAGGAAGTCGAAGGTATGGTTGCGCTGTTTCATTTTCGTCCGAAGAGATATAGTCTGAATAAGGGGCTCACGCGCAGCGCATTGCTGATGAGCAGGCAGAAGGCTATGATTAGGGTTGCCACTAAGGTGGCCATGAATATGTCGATGACAAAGTTGGGCTGATGGGCGTCAAGCCATAAGCCTATGCGTGGCAGGTGTGGCAGGAGAATGAAATGGATGAGGTAGATGTCGAGGGTGCGTGTGCCTATATATTGCAGCAGCCGTCCTGCAAGCCTTTGGGAGGTGAAGGACTCTTGATAGTGGCGGAAGAACATGACTACCATTATCATGAGGGTATACATGGCCAACGTCTTTGGCAGGTTGGTCCATTCGCCTGTCAGGTAATGCCACTTGAAGATATCGGCGCAAGAGAAGAAGGCGGTGATGGTCAGCAGGGGAAAGAAGAATCGGGTGTCGAAAAGACGTTGTGTCTGTTGCCAATGGCGATGGACTATGTTGCCGAGCAGGAAGAAATGAAAAAACTTGAGTGTCTCGTAGAGGGAGCTGTACATCATGAAGTCTGTCTTGTACCACTTCCCAAATTCGAGTGGCAAATAGAGGGACAAGTAGGCGAGGAGGCTGGCAAACCAGAGAATGGCTATGGCTGTATGCTCTGCGCGCTTGCCCCATCGCGAAGCTGCTCCCGCCACTGTGTAGTAAAGAATGAACATCTGAAGCAAGACCCAAGTGAACCAATAGCCGCCCTTGGTGGGGCTGTGCATGCAATGGGCGAATCCATCAGCAAATGGCAATCTGCCTCTCACCACAAGATATATGCACAGGAAGACAAGGGCAGGTAACACCTGCACCTTCACTTTCTTCCATATCAGCGAACCATAGCTGGCTGCCGTCCATGCCCACCGTGACTTGTATGCGAGGAAGCCGCTGACGAAGAAGAACAGCGGCATGCGGAACAGCACCAGGAAGGGCAGGGACACGGATGTCTTCTCTGACTCTCCGAAGCCGAACTGAGCCACATGATATGCCACTACGAGTATCATGGTGAATCCTCTCATAGCGTCGAGCCATTCCATCCTGCTGCCGCCTTCAGGAGAGGGAAGATGGGTGATGGTGCTATTGGTCATTGTTGTGTCAGTATTCATATTTTCAGTCTTTCCGATGTTCGATTAACCTTTCCACCAGTTTGTCGCTCTTGCCGCTCACCAGTTTGCGCGTAAACATGCGTCCGCTCTGTATAAGAGTGTCAAAGTCAGCCTCGTCCATCACCTTAATGACAGGCTGGTATATGATGAAGTGAAGAGGCGTGAGAGCTTCGAGACCAGGGTATTCACCCTCATGCAGGAGACAGCGGTCGCGCCACTGAGGACTGTTGAAGGCGATGGTCTGTATGAGCGTCTCAGCCTGGCCAAAGGAACTGATGAAGTAACTGCGTATGGCGGGTGTGGAGGAGTAGGTGTTGAAAATATGTTCGGCCAGCTCTTGAGTGATGCACCACCATGCTGACCCTTTGTATAAGTCCCATCGACAATCATCGACGGTGAAAGAGAGATGCTTGCGCACGCCCAGCAGCTTGCATGCTCGGCGGCAAAGGATGCTTAGACGCTGATTCCACCTGCCTGATATGCCGCTGACGGTGAAGAGGGGGCGGGGAAGCGTGTAAAGCTCACGCTGCTGACCCTGGATGAACGAGGTGTTCATATTGATGCCGCTGAGCATTTCTCTGTCGCCCAACTGGTCAATCCATTTGCTGATGCGCTCATTGCTCCACAGGGGATAGTCCATGCCCGAAAGGAAGAAGATGCGGTCGAAATGCTGGGGATAGTCAATGGCTGCCTTAATGAGCCTCATCTGGTATTCGACCTCAATGAGTGTGCCCCACCGCACGTCCACCCTGTCAGCAATAAAATGGATATTGTTCCCACGGATGATGGATGTGAAACAGCTGAGGTCTGACTTCTTGTCTATGTGGATGAAGAAGTGAGCCTCGTGGTGAAGGGCGGATATGAGCCTGAGGAGTTGAGATGGGTCTGCATGAGCAGATATGAGATATGCGATGTGTGTGTTCATCTGATTGGAAAAGTTATGACTTAAATCTTCCGCTGAGCCACGGCACTCTCTCCACGTGCGGCACAAGAAGGGTGCATATACCAAAGACGAAGACAAGGAGGATGATGGCGTCATCCCATCGGCCGTACATGCTATAGCCAAAGGATATGTGGGTGAAGCGGTAGAACTGTATGATGGGATAGTGAGCCACGAAATAGACCATGGAGTGTTGGCCTATGTAGCTGATAACGGGCACACGGGGCAAGGGAAGCTTGATGAGCAGTCCTGAGAGGCCCAGAAGAATGATGACTGTGTTGAGGAACGCAGCTAAGGGCTCGCCCGTGAAGCGGTTGGTGCTCATGACATATTCTCCGTGCCACACTATGTTTAGGCAGATAAAGGCTATTATCATCAGCAGCGAGATGGATATTGTCGTCTTTCGTCCCATGCGGTCAATAATCCAATGCCATGTGCGGCCGAGGTTGAAGAAGAACACGCCCATGAAGACATTGCTGAGGCTGAGTGGCAGAGGATTGCCTTTTGTCCAAAGCCAGTAGCTGATGAACGGGCAGGAGAGTATCACTACCGACTGGAAGACGGAGATGGGACGAACGATGTGTATCTTCTTGATGAGATGGACAAGGACGTAGGCGGCAAAGAATGACATGAGAAACCATACGGGCTCGTTGCCCCAGAAGGAGCTGGTCTTCCACAGGTGGGTCACATCCATCGGCTCTATCGTATGGTGGTAGCGTTTTATCTCGAAGGGAATGAATGCAGCAAAGGTGATGAATCCTATAGTGCCCCACACGAGATAAGGTATAAGCAGTCGCTTGGCCTTGTCGATGATATATGTGCGGCTGTCGCCAGAGACGGTCTTGTTGAAGTAGCCCGCCTTGAAGAAGAAGAAGCACATGAAGAAGAATGACCATGCCATAATGTCTGTCCACCACTCTTCATTCTTGTGACCGCAGAATGTGATGGTATGAAGGCATATCATGCGGATGATGCAGATGCCGCATAGGAAATCGAAGGTATGATTGCGTTTCTTCATTGATGGTGTGATGGACAGAATTGATGGTGTGATGGTCAGATGTGTGACAGGTTTGTTGGCAGTGCCAATGGAGTTGGTCTTTATGTCTTACACATTACTATATATAAGGGAGTCTCTGATTATTTTGCGGAGCTCTTGTTTCCGTCTGCTGTCAGCTGGTCATTTACCATACGTTGCATGTACGATTGGATGATGGCTTTCAGCTGCCGCTCCATGCTCTGCTGCTCAGGGCGCTGCCCCTTGAGATTATTCTTCATGAGCCAGTCTCTCTTGTAGTCATACAGGCCTGAGACCTGTCCGCCTTCTGTCATCTGCAAGACAAGGTCTCCTTTGACATACTGATATATGCCGTTGGTATAGTTGACAGCCCATGTGGCGCTATCAGGAGTGGAAAGAAGGTCTTTGCCAAAAGCTACATAGGGACGGTCATAGCCTACATAGTTAAGTACGGTTGGCATGATGTCTATCTGCTGTGCTATACCGTGGCGCCGCTGCGGCTGTATCTGTTGCTGAGGGTCAAAAATGATGATTGGCACGCAGAAAGAACCGAGGTCTGTCTGATATTCGGGGTATGAGCTGAGGTTGGTGTGGTCGGCTGTAATGACAAATATGGTGTTGTCATACCATGGCTGCTGCTTGGCTGTCTCAAAGAAACGTCGGAGAGAGTGGTCGACATAGCGTATGCACTTGTGCATGATGTTATCGTCGCCTGGCTCATCACGGTAGACATCCTTGTAGCGGTCTGGAACATTGTAGGGATGATGTGAACTTGCAGTAAAGATGGTGGTGGCGAAAGGCTGCTGCATCTCGTTCATTTGCAAGGCATAGAACTGCATGAACTCTTCGTCCCATATCGCCCACATGCCGTCAAAATCCTTGTCGCCATCAAATCGGCTGTCCTTGTTGTACTCGGTGCGTCCGTAGTAATGGGCATAGCCCGTTGCCTTGGCAAAAGCTTCAAAACCCATGGAACCGTTTTCTGCTCCATGGAAGAAGGCTGTTTGATAGCCAACCTTGCGTAGCTCTCCCGCTATGCCGCTCACCTTGTTCATCGAGGCTGGAGTGAGGAAGAAGGGTTCGAGGAATCGGGGTATGCTGGAGAGGATTGCTGGCATGCCGTCGATACTTTGACGGCCATTGCATAGGGTGAGGTCGAAGGTCAGGGATTGTGACACGAGGGAGTCGGTGAAGGGTGTGTAGCCCTTATAATCCTTGATGTCGGTATTGTCATTGAGTGCGCTTATATACTCGCGCCCGTAGCTCTCCATGATGAGCACGACAACATTGCGTCTTGTGGGCTGGATGCTGTCGGCTGGAGTGTGGAAGGGGGAGTAGAGGCTGTCAAGCTCTTTTTGTGAGTAATACTTGGGATCAGTGAAGGCACGCTTGTTGATGGTGCGTATGAGTGAGAAAGGGGTGTTGAGCACAAGGGCGGCCTCTGCCGGACGGTTGACATACTGATTGGCATTGCTGATGGTGATGGGGCGGACAGCTGTTGTTGCCCCACCTCGCATGCCGCAAATGGTGATGGGAATATAGAGGCCAAAGCAGAGGATTTGTACTGCGTAATAGAGGAGGCGATCCTTGAGCATCTTGACCTTCAGCTGTCCATGTGGTTTGACATACAGAATGACCATGCCTGCTATCATCAGCAGGGTTGCCAAAACAAGATACCAGTGGCTGAGCAATTCTACTTCCACCACTCCGCCGATGTTGTTCTCGTTGCTGAACTGCTCGAAGACAGAGGATGTAGTGCGTCGCCCTGAATACTGGAAGTAGACGGCATCTGCCATGTTGGCAACTATGCAGATAGTGTTGACAAGCACAAACAGCCATTTTGCCGTCTGCTGCCACCATTCTTTTTCCTTGATATGCAGGGGAAGGAGCATCAGCACAGCGTATAAAGCATTGGTGTAAAGGATGGCTGAGGTGTCGAACATCCAGCATCCCTTGAAGGCTTCCCACAGGGAGAGGGAATCGAAGCCTTCTGAGAGCACAGACCAGTTCTCTACCAAATAGACCATGCGGCAAAGTCCATACATGAGATAGACAATGGCCATGTTGCATATAAATGCCAGTGGGCTGGAGATGAATGTTTTCTTTAGTTTCATACGCTGACTTAACGAAATCGTTGGTAATTATTGGATAAGAGCTGTGGAGGCGAGCTAAGCAGGCTATAGTGTTATAGAAGCTCGCTTGCTGAGTCCCCTTTTCTTCTTGACTATTGATATTGAGTCGTAGAGAGATCCTGTCTGCGGATTGAAGGCTGTCATGGTCAGTGTGTCGCCTGCTATATGCACTTTTTGCAGCATTCTTGTGTCTGTCACCACTTTGTCATAATAACTGCGGTATTTCACTCTATAGTGCTTGGGCGAACAGTGGCTGATGGTATAGACGGGAGTGGTGGGTCTGCCCTGCTCGTCACGCGAGAACCGTCTGCCGTAGGCATGTTCATGTCCTTGAAGGACAAGGTCTACGCCGTTCTGCCTGACGATGTCGTCCATTGCCCAGCGCAGGAGGATGTTGTTATATTCACCCCTCAAGGAATAGAGGGGATGATGGAGCACTACAATCTTCCATCTGGCTTGGCTGGCTTTCATGGCTTCTTTCATCCACTGTGCTTGCTGGAGGATGTAGGGCAGTTCTCTGTTGCTGTCAAGGAGGAAGAATTGGGCAGACCCAATGGTGATGGTGAAGACATGGTTCTCTTCCTCCATTGAATCGAGATAGTAGGAGTGAGTCAGCGCAAAGCGTCGCTCCAGCTTGCCCGGCACACCTTTGATGTATTCGTGGTTGCCTGCTACGGCCAGCACGGGCATGGACTGTCCTATAGAGTCGATGCTGCGGAATGTCTCGTTCCAAAAGGCATCTGTAGGCCGTTCGGTGAGGTCTCCGCCGGATAGCAGAAATTGAGCTTCTGGATTGCGACGGAAGGTTTGCCTGAGCAGAATGTTGGCTATACCGCCTATTGTGTCTTGTATGTCTCCAGCGAAGATGAAGGAGAGTGTCCGTTCATCGGTCTCTGGCATTTTGAACCTGTACCACGGAGAGTGGCGGGAATCGGTGCTTACGCGGTAGCGGTAAGTGTGGCCAGGGTGCAAGTGCCGCAACTTTGCCACATAGTATGCGGCTTCACCGCTTCTTGACGCAAAGGATTCTCCCTTAGCACTGATACGGATGCTGGTGTTGTCTGTCTCGTCAGCGAGTATGACAAAGGATGGTTTAACCCTCTTGCTGCATGTCCAGCTGATATTGCGGCTGTCAGAATGAGCATCGCCGAAGGTTAGCATCACTCTGGCTGGGGTGTCTGGTGCATCGTAAGGTGCTTCTTCCGGGTTGGAGAACCAGGCGTCATACCTTACAATGCACAGTACAACCAATGCGATGACGATGACTGCTATAATCGTCGTCACAATAGCAAGTCTTATCATGACTTATGCTTTGTATTATGTCAACAAACTTATTTCATGCCATTGAAGGCGGTATTCCTGACGGGAGCGTCAGCAGACGGTGCTGCCTGGTTTGACGGGATGCTCAACTGTAGTGACGCTGATGGTGCCGTCCCAATTTTCAGCTGAGAGAATCATGCCCTGGCTTACGAGTCCGTTCTTGAACTCTCGTGGAGCGAGGTTGGCTATGAAGAGTACCTGCTTGCCGATGAGCTGTTCTGGTTCATACCATTGTGATATGCCGCTCACAATAGTACGTCCGGCTGGCGTCCCGTCGTCTATCTTGAACTTGAGCAGTTTCTTCATTTTGGCCACTCTCTCGCATTCAAGTACAGTGCCCACACGTATGTCCACCTTGCCGAAGTCGTCAAAGCCGATGATGTCTTTGACAGGAGCAGTCTCTGCGTTGGCCTCTGCATTGGCCTTAATAACAGCTTCGAGCTTGTCCATTTGGAATCTTATGACATCGTCCTCTATCTTGGAGAAGAGGAGGCTGGGCTTGGCGAGCTGTTTGCCTGAAGGCAGGAGGTCTGTTCTGCCAAGGTCTTCCCAATTGAGTTCGTCCATGCCTATCATGTCGCGCAGTTTGGCTGAGGAGTATGGAAGGAATGGTTCAAAGGCTATGGCGAGGTTAGCTGTGAGCTGGAGGGATATGTTGATGACGGTCTTTACACGCTCAGGGTCTGTCTTGATGACCTTCCATGGTTCTTCGTCGGCTATATACTTGTTGCCAATACGAGCGAGGTTCATGGCTTCTTTCTGCGCCTCGCGGAACTTGAAGTTCTCAATGAGTTGCTCCAAGTTGTCTTTGACGCTGGCAAATTCAGCGAGGGTGGCCTTGTCGTTTTCTGTGAGTTCACCACACTCTGGCACGATGCCTTCATAATATTTCTGTGTGAGCTGGAGGGCGCGGTTGACGAAGTTGCCGTAGACAGCCACGAGTTCATTGTTGCAACGTGCCTGGAAGTCAGCCCATGTAAAGTCATTATCCTTTGTCTCGGGCGCATTGGCTGTGAGCACATAGCGGAGTTCGTCCTGGCGTCCGGGGAGCTCGTCAAGATATTCATTGAGCCATACGGCATAGTTCTTGGATGTGGAAATCTTATTGCCTTCAAGGTTGAGGAACTCATTGGCTGGCACATTGTCGGGAAGGATGTAGTCACCGTGAGCCTTGAGCATAGAGGGGAAGACGATGCAGTGGAAGACGATATTGTCCTTGCCGATGAAATGGATAAGGCGTGTTTCATCGTCCTGCCACCATTGTTGCCATGCGCCCCACTTCTCTGGTTCCTTCTCGCAAAGTTCCTTTGTGTTGGATACATATCCGATGGGAGCGTCGAACCACACATAGAGCACCTTGCCATCAGCACCTTCCACAGGTACGGGTATGCCCCAATCAAGGTCGCGTGTCACAGCCCTTGGTTTCAGGCCGCTGTCGAGCCAGCTCTTGCATTGTCCGTAGACATTGCTGCGCCATTCTAGATGCCCCTTGAGAATCCAATCTTCAAGCCATGTCTGATACTGGTCAAGTGGCAGAAACCAATGTTTGGTGGCTTTTTTGACAAGAGGATTGCCATTGATGGCATTGACAGGATTGATAAGCTCCTCAGGAGAAAGGGTTGCTCCACACTTCTCACACTGGTCGCCGTATGCGCCCTCAGCGTGGCAACGCGGACATTCGCCCTTGATGTTGCGGTCTGTGAGGAACTGCTTTGTCTCCTCGTCATAGAACTGCTCAGAAGTTATCTCCACAAACTTGCCCTCATCATAGAGTTTCTTGAAGAAGTCGGCGGCAAACTTATGATGAATCTCGCTTGTCGTGCGAGAATAGATGTCAAAACTTATGCCAAAGTCAGCAAAGGATTTTTTGATGATGCTATGGTAGCGGTCTACTACATCCTGCACAGTGCAGCCTTCTTTCTTTGCACGTATAGTGACAGGCACTCCGTGCTCATCGCTACCGCACACAAACATTACCTCTCGACCTTTAAGACGAAGGTAGCGCACATATATATCAGCGGGCACATATACACCTGCCAAGTGGCCTATATGCACAGGGCCATTGGCGTATGGCAACGCCGCTGTCACCGTTGTTCTCTTGAATTGTTTATTTTCCATGCTATCTTATAATATTTTTAATGTTTAGGGCACAAAGAAAGTGCAAGCCGAACGCAATGAAGATAGACCCGAATTGCTGGGCTGATGCCCTTTCTCATGCAAAGGTACAAAAAAGCAATGACTTACCAATAAAATAGTTATATTTTATATAATGTCAGTAACTACAAGGTTCGTTTAAGGTCAAAACGGCTTTGCCTGCTGACAACAAAGAATAATATGCAACAGACTCCGCCGATATGAAATAGGCCATCCAAATGTTGTCTGGACGGCCTATATAATTATTCATATTATTATATGACGGGATGTTCGATTGATTTAATATTCAAAGGCACTGCCTCCGATAAACTCTCTCAGCAATGAGTCGGGCGGCAGCATGTCGACTGAGATGTCGTGGAAATGTTCCATAACCCACTTCAACCTTTGTGCTTCCATATAGTTCGGGTCGCTCGCTTCCACTTGACAGAGCAACGGGATTGCCTGATGTTTGAGCAGAGCCAACTCATACTGGAAGGCGGTGCAGAAGTTGGCATCGGCATTTGTCTGGAAGGGCACGACCCACTTGTTCTCCCCGCGTCTTACGGACGGCCAGCGTGCAAGAGTGCTGCTTGCAGTCGTGTTGCGGAACTGTGCGTCGCGCACCATGCGGCGTATGAGCCTGTTGTCTGTCGTGGGGAAATATGTGCCGTCGTCATTCTTGGCCACGGTTAGACCTGATATGTATATGCGGAACAAGCGGTCACTTGGCAGACGGTCAGTGAGCAGAGGGTTGAGCGCATGTATGCCTTCGATGATGAGCACCGTGTTGGATTCAAGGTGAATGCTCTTGCCACTCATGACGCTCTGCCCTGTCGTGAAGTCATAGCGAGGTAATTCTATCTCCTCTCCCTTGAGAAGACTTGTGAGGTCACGCTGGAAGAGGTCTATGTCAATGGCATAGAGGCTCTCATAGTCATAGTCTCCATTCTCGTCAAGAGGCGTCTTCTCTCTGTCCACGTAGTAATCATCAAGAGAGATGCACTGAGCCGCTTTGCCATTTGACTCAAGTGCCTTCTGCAGCTTCTTGCTGAACGTCGTCTTGCCGCTTGACGAAGGGCCTGCAATAAGGATGGCCTTCAAGTCTGGATGCTCAGCCACATGCTTGCCCAGCATGTTGATGCCTTGCACCTGCAAGCACTCTGCAATCTTGACCATCTTATAGGCATCTCCTCGGTCTATTATCTCGTTCATCTTGCCGATGGAATAAGTTACCGTCTTGAGTTTCTTACCAAAGAGGAGTGAAGGATCCATCTTGGCTACAAGGTCATTGACTGTCTTGTCAAACATCTCGCAGATGCTCTCAGCACGTACCTGCTGCGCTATCAGCATGAAGCCTTCATGCACCTCAAAAAGCTCAAGGCTTCGGTTGTTGAGAAAATCTATCTGTAGCATAGTGGTAAAAGTTCTTTTATCTATATTGCAATGTCTGTTATCACATTCTCTCCTTTCAGTCATGCTCTTCTATTGTTTTGGAAAGGGGACTTTAGCACCAATATGGCATGCCTGCATGATACATACAGCATAGGAGAGTTTCAAAAGCCAAAATTACGACTATTTTTTTATATACACCTTCTTAGAGTCAAAAAAGTGTGTGCCGTGCATGTATTTTTAATTTTTTTTGAATAAAATACTCTCCTGATGCTTTGTACCTCACATTTTTTTCCTACCTTTGCACTCGCAAAAGGGAAATCGGCCCCATAGTTCAATGGATAGAACAAATCTCTCCTAAAGATTAGATCCGGGTTCGATTCCCGGTGGAGCTACTTTATAGTAAGGCATGTAGCCCACACTTTTGTAGTTAATAATTCCACACGGGGTTAGTTTAGTTGGTAGAATATCGGTCTCCAAAACCGAGGGTCGGGGGTTCGAGTCCCTCACCCCGTGCTAAGCAATAGGGGCATGTCCGAAATCACAGACATGCCCCTATTGTATTTTTATACTCAATTGGTTATATCTTGGGTCAGCCGATATTTAGGGTTAGATTACATCCTTTATTTTCTTATTAAGCTAAACCAAGAGAGCTTGATTTGGTCTTATGGCTTCTTGATTTGGTCTTATGGCTTGACGAAAACGCTTATGCCATGGAGTAGGGCTTTTCTTTTTGAAGGCAAAAGCTGGTTACGCGCGCGCGTGAGTCCAAAAAAATCGATACAAAATCATATTTATTTTATTATATACCAATATATTAGACT
>JAXJBE010000103.1:0-11375 GCA_036303125.1 Bacteroidaceae bacterium | reverse complement strand
TTTGGCCTCTCACTTGCATCTGTCTATTTTTCACTCAGTCACGATGCCCGCATCGCTCCTTCATGTAAAATAGACATCTACTGCGTGATAGTCTCAAAATCGCCTCGGGCTAATTTATAGAACACCCCTATATGGCAAGTATTCGCCTTTCAGGAATCTTCAAGGCAAAACCTGTCATGGGCAAACCTGTTGTTTGGAACATGTAAACCCCTTGTTTAGCAACCGTAAACAAGGGGTTTACGGTTGCTAAACAAGGGGGTAATGTTTTTTAACAATTAGGGGCTTCCTTAGCAGCCAGAGCATCCCTCCTGGTCATCATACAACTTCTCTCTCAAGCCACAGCTGGAAAAACCTGTCATATATCATGTAGGCATTTGCCTCCTGTGTGATGAAATCCTTTTCGAGTAGTCCGCGGACGGCCGACACGACAGCACTTGGCGAGGGCAGATGGTTGCGCTTGGCAAATGCGCCGCTTGATATACTTATTGCCTTTTTCTCTCGCGCTATGGCCAGAAGGACGTTGCGTTGCTTCTCTGGCATCTGGTAAAGTATAGCTTGGTAGGTGTCAGATGAGAGGTCGAGGATATAGTTGACGGCTGTGTCTATCATATCTATGGAGCATGTGGAGCCAGGCTCGGTCACCTGATACAGGTAGTTCATGACCTTCTGCATGTAGGAGGTGATGCTGCCAAAACGCTCATACACCTCATCCACAACGGCCTCGTCAAGATGTTTGCCTGCTTGTTCAAACTTGTCTGTAGCGAACTCCTTGTACTTCTCAAGTGATATTGGACGCAGATTGAATAGCGTCACCGACTGGTAAAATGGTCGTGAAGGAGAGGCAAACATCTCGTCCATCAGATGACGATGTGAACCTGAGAAGACAAAGCTGGCATTGGGACATCGCTGCATGTATGTGCGCAAAGTGGCTTCCACGTTGTCTCCATCCTCATAATGCGTTATCTGCTGAAACTCGTCTATGGCTACGAGGCAATGGCGGTCAGCCTCAGAGAGGTATCGAAAAATCTCATCCAATGAGGTGGACGGATTGGCTATGGAGCCAATGCCTAATCCCCACATAGGATTGCCATTTATGTCAAATGATATTTCCGAACGTATGGACAGCATGACCTGTAGGAACTTCTCCCATGCGCTCCTTCCGTGGCTCTTCAGTTCGTCAAGGATGCCACGGCTCATCACGGCCACAAAGTCTTGCAGGCTTTTGGTTGCATATATGTCAATGATGAAGCTATAGTATTTCTCTTTTACCTCTTTTTGCCCGAAGCAATGGCGTATGAGATCAGTCTTCCCGAGTCTTCGAGGGGATATGAGGGCGACGTTGTTGCCGTTGGTCAGCATCCTCGTCAGGAAATCGGTCTCTTCCACTCGGTCGCAGAAATACTGCGGCCCGGCATAGCCGTTGGTAACAAATGGGTTGATTGTCATAGCAGATAAATTATTTGTCTGTGCAAATATATGATTTTTTTATCACATAAGCATTGCTTGTCATGAAATAATTGTCATTTTATGATAGTGCCGTGTTTGCCATGCGTGTGTTTGCTGATTAAAAGAGTCTCACTGCTGAAAAATACCTTTCAATGTCAATGTTAGAGATTCCGCACTGCCAACCGGAAAAAATCCGCTGCCCCCCAGTTTCCAGGGATGCATGAGACCAGCGGACACAAAAAAGGGAGAACTAAACTCACGTTCCGTTCTCCCGACAATTTTCACCTATTATATATTACTATCTAATCATTTCGTGTTAACAATTATCCTTAGTCAGTTACTTTAGTCTTTTGTGATTCTGTCGATAAATCATTATTTATCTATGTTTGTTATTTCTCTCCTTAGCGATTCTCATCGATCAGGTTCGAATTGTTTTCATTTGAAAGTTCCATCACTGGGCTAATCAAGTAAACTCTATTTGTTGTACTCTATTTTTAGTTTTTACCTGTTGCCTGTAAGGAACGCTATCCTTAAAGTCTTGCACGGCCTGGTGCTCAACCAAAAATGGATTTTCTTGTTTCTTTAGGATAAGAAACATATCCTTTAGAAATCTGATGCAAAGTAACGACTTTTTCTGCAACCATAGTACCACAATAGTCTAAATATATGCTAAAATAGTCCAAAAGCCTATTTAAGACAGATTTCTGTATGATTCTTTTGGTGATTGTACGATTTTTTCATTAACTTTGCGGTGTCAGTGGGATGAAAGGTTGCGCTTGCTATGTTAAGATGTATACATGCGCTTCTGAATCAGACCATGAACTTTACCAACGCAAGGTGGCTAATTTATAGACACCTTTAAAATAATGATACCATGATATGAGAGTTAACAGTAAACACATTATTCCAACAATTCTTGCGCTGCTGCTTAGCCTTGGCATGGCGGCTCAAGTCAGCGACCCGTTCGGTCCGTCAGTGGCGTTCACTCACACCACCATCAATGACGGCATGTCGTCCAATATGGTCTTGGCATTAGTGCAGGACGAAAACGGATTCGTGTGGGCTGGTACGGATAGGGGCGTCAACCGCTTTGACGGACACCGCATCACGCCTATCAAGAGTACGCTCGACCTCTCTGTCACGTGCATGGACATGGTAAAGGACACGCTGTGGATAGGCACGTCTGAGGGTCTATACATCTACACTCTGAACGGTGACAGCGTAAGGAACGTCAATCTTGCTACATCCAGCTCGAAATATGGGAGCTTGGACATTACTGACATGCAATACGACGACAAGGGAACGCTGTGGTTTACTACAATGTCGGCTGGTATATTCCGATTCAAGACAGCAACAGAGGAACTCTTCCATGTGGCCACTCCTGACTCAGCGCGCATGTATGGCCACATATATATAAGTAAAGAGGGGCACGTGTGGGCCGCCAGCAACTGGAACAAGCACAACATCGTTCTTTACCAGCATCACAGCGACACCTTTGTCCCATATGACCTTAAGTTTGATGGTGACTCCCCTTCTAAGATTATGACCATCGCGCTCACACAGGCTGGCAATGGCAGTATGTGGGCTGCCCTCTGGGACGGAAGTGTCATTAGCTTTGATCCCTCGTCCCGCAAAGCCACTCTTGCGTTCACCGCTCAGCAGACAGGCATGCGCCATGCTCATAGCATCACAGAGGTGGAGCCTGGACGTTTTTTTGTCGGGAGCGATCACGGATTGGCTGCATTGACACTATCGTCGGGCAGCGTTAAGGTCTACAGCCGCGAGGGCAGCATGGCCTCCAACCTCAGCGATGACTTCATCTATCCCATTCTCAAAGACAGGGAAGGCGGCACGTGGATAGGTACTTTCTACGGAGGTATCAACTACACTCACCCCATCTCATCCAACTTCGTCACTTGCGCTCACAGCAAATACGTAAACTCCGTCTCTGGCAATGTCATCAATAAATTCTGTGAGGACAATCAGGGCCGACTTTGGATATCCAGCGATGACGGAGGTCTGTGTTATTATGATTCCGCCACCAAGCTGTTTACCAATGTGCCGCTTGCTCCCGGAGGAGGCAATCACAACACTCATGCCCTTTGCCTTGATGGTGATGACCTATATGTCGGCACATACGCCCAGGGTATGGACATAGTCAACACGCGCACCATGCATGTGGAGAATATACCTGCTTTCCGTGACGCAAGCGGACAGTTGATTGACCAGAGTTCGTATGCCATATACAAGGATCGCTCAGGCAGGATATGGGTAGGCACGTTCCGTGGCGCAGCTTTATTTGATTCCCATACACGCACCTTCACACAAATGAAGAATGTTGGTGTCCCTGTTCTCGACATACTTGAGGACTGTGTCGATTGCATCTGGCTTGCCACGGAAGGCAATGGCCTCTGGAGGCTCGATGCCAGGGGGCAATGGAAACAATACTCATCCCTTAACTGCGAGCACACGCTGCCTGGTGTCTCTGCCATTGTCCGCACTCTCTACGAAGACCGTGACGGCAACCTTTGGGTGGGCGCATCAAGTGGGCTGTTCAAGTATGACCGCAGTGCTGATAAGTTTGAGCATGTTGGACTGGGAGAAGGCCATATAGGAGTCTATGGCATAGCTGATGTCGACTCCAAACTGTGGCTCACTACCTCCAGCGGCATAATTTGTTATTCTCTCACCCTGAAGAGCGTCCTCAAGGTCTACAAGAGTGGTGGCAATGTTGCCAGCATCAATTTCATGCCTGACGCGGTGTATGGCGACCATAACGGGCGAGTTTACGCTGGCACCACCTCTGGCTTCATCTCATTCCGGCCTCGCAGCATGCGCAGCAATGCTGTCAAGCCTACAGTTGTCTTCACCGACCTCGGGGTCTTCAACCGTCATGTGCCAGTCGGGTCAGATCTCTTACCTGTTCCTCTTCCTGACCTTAAGGAGCTCAAACTCTCCTACCGTGAGTCAGTCTTCCGCATATCATTCTCTGCCATGAGCTACATCAGCCCTAAAGACATCACCTATAGATACTATCTCGAAGGCTTCGATAAGGAATGGATAGAAAGTATAGGCAACAGTGCCACATATACCAATCTTTCTCCAGGCACTTATATTCTCCATGTCAAGGCAATCATGAATGACGGCATGCAGTCAGAAGATGCCATCCTGCGCATCACCATCACTCCACCTTTCTATTGGAATGGCCTTTCGCAGACCATATATGCCATACTCATCCTTCTTGTTCTCTATTTGACGGTGCGCCACCTCTTGCGCTTGAAGGAGCTTAGGCACGTGGCTCAGATACAAGAAATAACAGTGCAGAAGGAGCAGGCTATCCAGGAAATAACTGAACAAAAGGAACAAGAGATAAATGAAGTCACTGAACAGAAGGAGCATGCCATCCAGGAAATAACTGAACAAAAGGAGCAAGAGATAAAGGAAGTCACTGAACAGAAGGAGCAGGCCATCCAGGAAATAACGGAACAAAAGGAGCAAGAGATAAAGGAAGTGGCCGAGCAGAAGGAACAGGAAATCAAGGCAATCAACGCACGTATGGAAGAGGAACTTCACAATGCGCGCATCCATTTCATGATTCTTACGGATAAAGACCAGAACTTCCTCGACAATCTTGAGAAAGCGGTTGAGAGGAACTATGCCAATCCTGACTTCGCCATTGACGACCTTGCTGAAGAGATGGGCGTGTCGCGTTCCAGCCTCTTCAATAAGATTAAGGCACTGGCTGATGTCACTCCAAATGAACTGATACAGATAGTCCGTCTGCGCCATGCTGCTTCTCTTCTCGACTCAGGCAACTATCTTGTCAGTGAAGTGTGCTACATGGTGGGCTTTTCCAGTCCGTCTTACTTTGCCAAATGCTTCCAGCGCTTGTATGGAGTCACCCCTGTCAAGTACAAAGCGTGAGCCACGCTGGTGATGTGAAAGGGTGGAAGAGGATTGTGCATGGACTCCATAACCTGTGTCATTCAGCCTTCTCCCAGCATTCTACGTCTGCGCTGCCCTGAGGCATCATGTCTTTCGTGAATACAGGGTCGCGCCCCTGCCTCCTCTGCCTCATGTAGTTGTCGAGGAGGAAAAAAACCTTGGGAGAAAGCTGGACAATGGCTGCAAGATTGACGAGAGTCATTATTCCCATGGCGAGGTCGACGATGCTCCATGCCTCTTGCAGGGAGATGAGTGCTCCAGCCATGATGGTGGCAGCTGTGATGATGCGGAAAAGGTTGACATACGACTTCTTCTTTGTGATGAAGCGTATGTTGGTCTCACCGTAGAAGTAGTTGGCGATAATGGTGCTGTAGGCGAAGAAGAATATGGCTGCAGTGATGAAGAGTCCGCCAGCTTGTCCTATGTGGGTCTCAAGCGCATATTTGGTGAGGATGATGCCGTCTCGTCCGCTGTCGTAGATGCCAGAGAGAAGGATGATGAAGGCTGTGCAGGAGCACACAATGATGGTGTCGGTGAAAACCCCAAGAGCTTGGAGCAAGCCCTGCTTGACAGGGTGGGACGTGTGGGCGATGGCTGCTGCGTTGGGCGCGCTGCCTTCGCCAGCCTCATTGCTGAAGAGTCCTCGCTTGACTCCTTGTGTCACTGCTATGCCAACAGCTCCTCCTGCTGCTGAATCGAGGCCGAAGGCTTCGCGGACTATGAGTGATAGCATGGCTGGTATCTCCTGTATGTTTATGATGATGATGACAATGGCGAGTACGGCATAGCCGATGGCCATGAAGGGAACCACGATGCTGGAGAAGCGTGATATGCGTCTGATGCCTCCAAAGATGATGATGAGCGTGGCGAGAGTGAGTGCCAGGCCTATCCACTGGCGGTCTATGGAGAGGGAGTCTGAGAGTGCGTCGCAAAGTGTGTTGCTCTGGACGACTTGGTTGGCCATGCCGAAGGTGATGGTGATGAGGATGGCGAAGAGCACCCCCATCCACTTGCGGTGTAGTCCCTGTTGCATGTAGTAGGCTGGACCGCCGTAGAAGGAGTCTGCGCCTCGCTTCTTGTAGAGTTGGGCGAGTGTGGCCTCGACAAAGGCAGTGGCAGCGCCGAAGAGTGCCATCACCCACATCCAGAAGACAGCTCCAGGACCTCCGATGAATATGGCTGACGCCACACCTGCCAGATTGCCCGTCCCCACTCGGCTGGAGAGGGAGACGGCGAAGGCTTGGAACGAGCCTATCTTCTTTAGTTCGTCTTTTGCAGCTTCGGTATCTTTTGCGGCTTTGCCTGTGTGTGTATGCTTGAATAGGGGCTTGTCTCCCATGGCTTTGATCATGTCTCGTAGCAGCCAGAATTGCGCTCCTCGTATCTTGTATGTGAAGAAGAGGGCGCAGAATACAAGCGCTGTGATGACGACATATCCCCAGAGGTAGTCGTTGGTTTCTTGCAGTATGCTGAATAGTGTTTCCATGCGGGTTGAGTGATTGGCTGATTGTTTGTGTGTCCTTTTTGCTCTGATTAGGTTGCAGCATTTTGTATTGCAAAGGTAAGGATTGTTGGCGAAGGCGCAAAAGGATGTGCATTGTTTTTGCGAAGGGATGACGATTATTTCCCAATCCTTGCCTTAAGTCATATTGATGTTGATGAAAAAAAAGCAATTTGCAGTGAACGTTTTCTTCTGACGTGTGTATGCTGTTATGAGAACGCCTCAGAAATAGTAACATTAAATTCTATGGATGAATGCAGCAGATACAACGAATATGTTACAGTGATAAGTTTTTTTTGTGTAAAAAAGATGTCTCGGATTAAATCTTTTCTGTATTTTTTGAGTCTTATGAATAGATGCATCAAGTGAATTATAACGTAACAAAAATGAATCAATGAATAATGAAACATCACTTTCGGATTTGGGAAAGATTATAGAAACAGAAAGATCCGCTCTTCTGAGATATGCTTGTTACAGGTTGGGCAACAAGGAAGATGCTGAAGACGCAGTGCATGACTGCTATTTGAAGCTATACAAGCGTTTTTCCACCCAGCAAGACACTATGGTGGTGGATTTGAATCACTATGTGTTTCGTTCTTTGTCAAATCTATGTACAACTCGTTTGAGTGTTTCTTTGAAAACGGAGAGCGTTCCGTTGGATGAATTTGATACCCCAGAGGTTACTTCAGATGTTTGCGATGAAGAGTATCAACGTGTAATAGGGATACTAAAGGATATTCCTGAAGAGCAAGCAGAAGTCATCCGGTTGAGAATGTATGGAAATCGTAGCTTCGCCGAGATATCAAAGATTCTACAGATTCCGTTGCCTACGGTGAAGTCAAGATTTCTCTACGGACTGGATAAACTCAGAAGGAGAATGAAACAAACTAAGTCTTTATTATAATAAATAAGTAGTTATGGATTGCAAGGATTTTAAGAATATAATTGTTTGCCTTTTTGATAAAGATGTTGATGGAGCAATAAAGGCGGAGTGTGAAAATCACATGGTAGAGTGCCAAGAGTGTAGGGAGTATTATAAGGAACTAAAGGAAGCGTTTGATATGCTTGTTCCTAAAGAAGAAGTGTCGTCACACAAGGGTGGGGCGTTTGCTTCAAATCTTCAATCAGGGGATGAAAACGGGGAAAACATAAAAACAAAGGTTGTCAGCATGCCAAGAATATATAAAATGCGCAAGTATGCAGCAGCAGTGGCTATTTTCGTGATTGGAGTTGTGGTTGGTTGGACACATCTTTTCTCGCCAGACGCTGTTGCAAAGAGTTCTGCTCCAGTGGCTGTCTTTAGCCAGGCTATTGGTTGCGTTCAGAATGTGGGCAGTTTTCAAATGGATATCTATGTTCGTACTTTGCCCACTGAGAACTTTCAATATATTGACGAGAAAGCTGATTTCGTTAGGGTGAACGTGAAACTGATGAGACAAGATGGGCAGACACTATACAGAGTAGAGAAAGAAGGAGGCAGGACGGTTGTGTGTGATGGTGAGAGTCAATATATGTGGGACAATAAAAGATTCCTAAAAGGCGGGAAAGAAACTAACTTCTTAGAACGGTTTGGGAATATAATCTATCCGGAGAAATTACTTGCCATGCAAGACTCTTCTATTTGTCTTTCTGATAAGAATAAAGTGGAAAGGACTGAGACGGATTCGACAATCACTGTCGTGACGGAGAGTTATGAGAAGAATATGGATTTGCAACAGTTGTTTGACAAAGGGAAGATGGCTGACTGCAGGATTATCATGGAGAATGTGTTTTCCAAGAACGATGGTTTGCTTCGTGATATGAAGATGTATATTGAAAATGGTGCAGACAAACATTTGATAATGTATTGCAATGATATTCAGTATAATACGATGATGAATAAATCAGCATTGGTTGCACTGCCAGAAGTGGACGGATGGCAAATGGTGGATATAGACATTAGCATTTCAAAGACTCGTTCTGCTATGCTTCAGAAGGAAAATGCGCAGCAGGCAGCGCAAAGGATAATTAACTCTATCATTTCTGGTGATGAGAGATTGGCGTCAGAGGCACTATACTATTACAAGGACTCTTATGCGGATTTGTATAAGAAGTTCAAGGATTGTACTGCATCAGACTTCGTGGTTAGAGAAGAAAAGAATTATGCTGGTGTATACGTTTTTTACACGTTGGCAACAGCCGAGGGCAAGTGCGAAAAGAAGCATATCGCAATAAGAAAAGATAATGAACAACGTGTCTGGATAGTAGACGGTGGGTTGTAAGTTTACGTTCAGAATCAGTAATACCCTACTATGAGACAGGTGCTATCTTAGGTTTCTCTTCTTTTTTATCAGGAGACTTTACCTGCCATACGGTGTTTATCGCCATGCACTTGTGCTCTAATGATTAAACATACCTGGGCAAAAGCCCTTGATTATTCGTTCAGCCAAGGCTGAACGGTTGCAGAAGGTTATATAATGAGGCAATTCAATTATCTTCCACGACCGTTCAGCCTTGGCTGAACGCAAATATATCATACCTGCCTGTTTTTAATGTTTATTGCGTCAGGCACCAAAAACAATACTTTGAGAAGCCTTGTTTACAAATATATTTACCAATCCCCAAAGGGACAACACACCTACGCACAAATTAGAGGGTGTTCTCCATGAGCAAGAGCGGTGTGGCTAAAGAGGTGGTTTGTTCTCCCCTGCAAGGAGCTAAAAGAAGACGTGGACGCAAGCAAGTCTGTATGTTGCTTGAAGAAATGCTGCATGCATAGAGTGACGGAGTCTGGAAAAGGATACCGTCAGTTTTGGGGTAAATACCGATATTTACAGCCTTGAAATGAGTCAATATGGGAGTTGAGATGCGAATTATACAAAGCAAAATACAAAAAAACGACGATTTTGTCTTTTATAAAAGATAAAATTGTTATCTTTGTGGCAAATTTCATCTATAAAAGATATGAAAGCAATTGTAAGACAGAGTTATCTTGACAAGATAACGAAGCATCTTGGTAAGGACACCATCATTATTATTGTTGGTCAACGTCGTGTTGGAAAGAGTTACACCCTGCGTCTCTTTAGGGATAAAGTGGCTGAAGATGCTCATGCAAACATTATCTTCATAGACAAAGAGAAACATGAGTTTGCCGACATCCGGACTGACCGGGACTTGAATGCCTATATTGATGAACGTCGAGACAAGACAAAGACCAACTACATCTTGATAGATGAAGTTCAAGATATAGAAGGTTTTGAGAACAGTATTCGCAGTTATTATGAAGAACCCGATACTGAAATCATTGTAACAGGCTCAAACTCCAATATGCTCAGCAGTGACTTGGCTAACAAAATAGGCGGTCGTTACAAAGAAATTTTCGTTCAGGCACTAAGCTACGAGGAATTCATGGAGTTTCATGAGTTACCTGATAGTGATGATACGTTGGCAAAATATGTTCAGTTTGGTGGATTGCCTGGTTTGAAAAAGATAGGACTTGACGAACAGGATGCGCGGGAGTACCAGATGGATGTCTATAGCACTGTACTGCTGAAGGATGTTATCAAGCGGAATAATATCCGCAATGTATCTTTTCTGGAAAACCTTGTACATTTCCTTGCTGACAATGCAGGGAAGATAATTTCTGCCAATAGCATAGCAAAGTATATGCGGTCGCAAGGTGAGAATATTACTTCCACAGCCATTATCAATTATGCTAAGTATCTGTGCGAATCATATATGATCCATAAGGTGAACAGGTATGACATTCACGGACGGAAGATATTTGAGAGTAACGATAAATTTTATTTTGAAGACAATGGTATTCGCAATGCTCTTGTAGGTGGCTCGCGTGAGAGGGATATTGAAAAGGTGATAGAGAATATCATCTTCAATCACCTTGTCCGGCTGGGCTATGAAGTGATGGTCGGACAACTTCAGGCTGGTGAGATTGATTTTGTCTGTACAAAGCCCAAAGGCGAACGGATATATGTGCAGGCTTCTTATATTATAGCTGACAATCACACCTATGAGCGTGAGTTTGGAAATCTCCGTACCATCAAGGATAACTATCCCAAATATGTCATCTCTATGACACCATTGGTTACAAAGTCTGATGACAATGGCATAACCCATCTTCATCTCAGGAGGTTCTTAACGGAAGGGTTGGAGAGGTAACATGTATGACTTTTCACCCATAAACCTTTAAACAACATAATACGCAAGGCAATTTTATCATGTTATAGAAGGAAGGCCGTTTTACCGCAAGAATGCTAAGCAAGCTACCGCAAAAATGCCAAGTAAAATACCGCAAAAACACCAAGTGACTAATCGTATTTCAAATAAAATCAGTATCTTTGTACTAAAAATAAAGCAACCCTCATGAAATCCGCTGCCCCCTTTGTTTACGCAAGGGCAAGAAAAAAGGAGTTGCGAATTTCGCAACTCCTTTTTTCTTTGTGGACCAGCCTGGGCTTGAACCAGGGACCTCCAGATTATGAGTCTG